>NZ_JAVSCQ010000003.1:0-243833 GCF_040560405.1 Facivitalis istanbulensis | reverse complement strand
CGGTCCTGCGTGAAAAGGCTGCGCATCCGCGCCTTCACATCGCGCAGCGATGTCGCCCACAGCTCCAGTGTCGCCTCGATCGATGCGCCCGCCATCCACGGCCTCCTTACCATGGAGACCTATTGATCCAGAGTTCCGATCAATATGCAACTGTAATGCTAAGCCATAGCGCACGGCGGGTTCATGGCCGCTGACGGCCGGTATCGACGCCATGAAGGCTGGTCCCGGCCGCCAGCGGCCGGGAAGCATCGCCACCGGCACGGCGGCGGCCATCTGATCGATATGGTCCGAGAAGTAGGGGGCCAGTGCCCCCTTCCCCTTCGCTACTCGGTAGCATCGACGACATGGGCTCCATCAGACTGGCTATAGGCCCGGTCGAGATAGTGGTTCGCGATGATATAATGGGCTCGAACCGCCGCGGGGTGGGTCGCCTTCTGGGCCAGTTCGAGTTCGGTTTCGGCACGCTGGTAGAAATAATCTTCTTCAAACTCAGGGGACGTCATTTCAGGTCTCCGGGGTCCCATCGGCACGCTGATGCGCGGCGCGCGTCCGGGATCTTCTCCAATGCGCGTATATGGTTGGGAGAGCTTATCGGTTCCCGTCACCGGTCTCACGGGCTCTCCATTCGCCGCAAAAGCCGGTGTTCCGTCACGCGTCGCCTTTCGACGCGTCACACTCGCTAGTCAATCGGGGACTTCCCGTATGGCCGCCCGTATGGCCGCCATGAAAAAGCCGCCGCCCGATTGCCCGGACGGCGGCCTTTCATTCCGTGGTGATCCGGACGACCGATCAGTCGTTCAGATACTCACCGGCATCGGCATCGGTGCCATGGCCCGACGGCACGACCTCGGCCAGCGGATCGCTGCCCGTGCCGGCGTCGTCACGCGGCGAACGGGCGTTTTCCGCCGCCCGCTGCTCGGCCGCGCTGACCGGCGCGACGATCACCTCGGCCAGCTTGCGCTGCTGCGCGCGCAGCGCCGCGTCGCGGCTGGAGGCCGCCACGCGCAGGCGGTTCATGCCCGCACCCGTGCCCGCCGGGATCAGGCGGCCGACGATCACGTTTTCCTTCAGGCCCATCAGCGTGTCGTGCTTGCCCTGGACCGCCGCCTCGGTGAGGACGCGGGTAGTTTCCTGGAACGACGCCGCCGAAATGAAGCTGCGGGTCTGCAAGCTCGCCTTGGTGATGCCGAGCAGGACGGGCTTGCCCTGCGCCCGTGCCTGGTTCGCGTCGAGCTTCTCGTTGATCGCGTCCATTTCCTCGCGATCGACCTGCTCGCCCTTCAGCAGCGTGGTGTCGCCGCCGTCCGTGATCTCGACCTTCTGCAGCATCTGACGAACGATCGTCTCGATGTGCTTGTCGTTGATCTTCACGCCCTGGAGTCGATAGACTTCCTGGATTTCGCTGACCAGATATTCGGCCAGCGGCTCCACGCCCATCGTTTCCAGAATGTCGTGCGGATCGGGCGAGCCGCCGATCAGGTTGTCGCCACGCTTGACGTAGTCGCCTTCCTGAACGTCGATCACCTTCGACTTGGGCACCAGATATTCGACGACCTCGCCGCCATCCTCGGGCTGGATGCCGATCTTGCGCTTCGCCTTATAGTCCTTGCCGAACACGACGCGGCCCGAGACCTTGGCGATGATCGCCGAGTCCTTGGGAACGCGCGCCTCGAACAGTTCGGCGACGCGCGGCAGACCACCGGTGATGTCGCGGGTCTTGGCCGACTCGCGCGCGACACGGGCCAGAACGTCACCGCCCTGCACCTGCGCCCCGTCCTCGACCGAGAGCGTCGCACCCGGCGCCAGCATGTAGCGACCGGCCTCGCCCGAATTGTCGTCGAGCAGGGTCATGCGCGGACGCAGATCCTCCTTCGACTTGGTCGAGGCGCGGTATTCGGTGACGACGCGCTGGGCGATACCCGTCGCTTCGTCGACCTGCTCGGTCAGGGTCTTGCCTTCGACAAGGTCCTGGAACTTCACAGTACCGGGGTTTTCCGTGATCACCGGCATGGTGAACGGATCCCACTCGGCCATGCGGTCGCCCTTCGACACGATGTGCCCATCGTCGAACAGGACATACGCACCATAAGGGATGCGATCGACCGACAGCTCGCGACCGTCCAGATCGACGATCGCGATCTCACCCGAACGGCTGAGCACCACGCGACGACCGCGCTGGTCCTCGATGATGCGCAGGTCGCGGAACTGGACGGTGCCGTCCACCGCCGCTTCCAGGTTCGACTGCTCGTTCAGCTGCGCCGCGCCACCGATGTGGAAGGTACGCATGGTCAGCTGCGTGCCCGGCTCACCGATCGACTGCGCCGCGATAACGCCGACCGCTTCGCCGATATTCACCGGCGTACCACGGGCAAGGTCACGGCCATAGCATTTGCCGCAGACGCCGACCTTCGATTCGCAGACCAGCGGGCTGCGGATCTTGACCGACTGGGTGTTCGCCGCCTCGATCCGCGCGACCATCGGCTCGTCGAGCAGCACGCCCGACGGGATGATGACTTCGCCGGTCTTGGCGTTGACGATGTCCTCGGCCGTGGTGCGGCCCAGGATACGCTCGCCGAGCGACGCGATGGTCGAACCGCCCTGCACGATCGCCTTCATCTCAAGGGCGCGGGTGGTGCCGCAATCCTCTTCGATGATGACGCAATCCTGGCTGACGTCGACCAGACGGCGGGTCAGATACCCCGAGTTCGCCGTCTTCAGTGCCGTGTCGGCCAGACCCTTGCGCGCGCCGTGGGTTGAGTTGAAGTATTCAAGAACGGTCAGACCTTCCTTGAAGTTCGAGATGATCGGCGTTTCGATGATCTCGCCCGACGGCTTGGCCATCAGGCCGCGCATCCCGGCAAGCTGCTTGATCTGCGCAGGGGACCCGCGAGCGCCCGAGTGGGCCATCATGTAGATCGAGTTGATCGGCTTTTCGCGGCCGACCATCGGGCCGTCCTCATAATGCCGGACCGCCTTGATCTCGTTCATCATCGAGTTCGCGACCTGGTCGCCGCAACGGCTCCAGGCGTCGATCACCTTGTTATACTTCTCCTGCTGCGTGATCAGGCCGTCCTGATATTGCTGCTCGAAGTCCTTCACCTGCTCGCGCGTCTCATCGACCAGACGATCCTTGTCCGGCGCGATGATCATGTCATCCTTGCCGAACGAGATGCCGGCGCGGAACGCGTGCCGGAAGCCCAGCGACATGATCGCGTCGGCGAACAGCACCGTCTCCTTCTGGCCGGTGTGGCGATAGACCTCGTCGATCACCTCGCCCACATCCTTCTTGGTCAGGACGCGGTTGACGACGTCGAACGGCACCTTGTGGCTCTTGGGCAGGCACTCGCCCAGCAGCATGCGACCCGGCGTGGTCTCATAGCGCTTGAGATACTGGTTCCCCTGCTCGTCGGTCTGCGGCACGCGGCTGATGATCTTGGTATGGAGGGTGACGGCCCCGGCGAACAACGCCTGGTGCACTTCCTCCATGTCCGCCAGCATCATGCCCTCGCCCGGCTCCTTCTGCTTCTCCAGCGAGAGATAGTAGAGGCCCAGCACCATGTCCTGCGACGGCACGATGATCGGCTTGCCGTTGGCGGGCGACAGGATGTTGTTGGTCGACATCATCAGGACGCGTGCTTCCAGCTGCGCTTCGAGCGACAGCGGAACGTGGACGGCCATCTGGTCGCCGTCGAAATCGGCGTTGAACGCCGAGCAGACCAGCGGGTGAAGCTGGATCGCCTTGCCCTCGATCAGCACCGGCTCGAACGCCTGGATGCCCAGACGGTGGAGCGTCGGCGCGCGGTTCAGCATGACCGGATGCTCGCGGATCACCTCGTCCAGTATGTCCCAGACTTCCTTGCGCTCCTTCTCGACCCACTTCTTGGCCTGCTTCAGGGTCATCGACAGACCCTTGGCGTCCAGACGGGCGTAGATGAACGGCTTGAACAGCTCGAGCGCCATCTTCTTGGGTAGGCCGCACTGGTGCAGCTTGAGTTCCGGGCCGGTCACGATGACCGAACGGCCCGAATAGTCGACGCGCTTGCCGAGCAGGTTCTGGCGGAAGCGGCCCTGCTTGCCCTTGAGCATGTCGGACAGCGACTTGAGCGGACGCTTGTTGGCGCCCGTGATCGTGCGGCCGCGACGGCCGTTATCGAACAGCGCGTCGACCGCTTCCTGCAACATGCGCTTTTCGTTGCGGACGATGATGTCCGGCGCACGCAGCTCCATCAGGCGCTTCAAGCGGTTGTTGCGGTTGATGACGCGGCGATACAGGTCGTTCAGGTCCGAGGTCGCGAAGCGGCCACCGTCCAGCGGCACCAGCGGGCGCAGCTCGGGCGGGATGACCGGGATCACTTCCAGGATCATCCATTCGGGACGGTTGCCCGATTCGATGAAGCTTTCGACGACCTTCAGGCGCTTGATGATCTTCTTGGGCTTCAGCTCCGACTTGGTCGTCGCCAGCTCTTCGAGAAGCTGCACGCGCTCGCCCTCGAGGTCGAGGCTTTCGAGCATGATGCGGACCGCTTCCGCGCCGATCCCGGCGGAGAAGGCGTCCTCGCCATATTCATCCTGCGCGTCGAGCAGTTCGTCCTCGGTGAGGAGCTGGAACTTCTCCAGCGGGGTCAAGCCCGGCTCGATGACGATATAGGCTTCGAAGTACAGCACGCGCTCGAGCTGCTTCAACTGCATGTCGAGCAGCAGGCCGATGCGGCTCGGCAGCGACTTCAGGAACCAGATATGCGCGACCGGCGCCGCCAGTTCGATATGGCCCATCCGCTCGCGGCGGACCTTCGACACCGTGACCTCGACACCGCACTTTTCGCAGACGATGCCCTTGTACTTCATCCGCTTGTACTTGCCGCACAGGCATTCGTAATCCTTGATCGGACCGAAGATGCGCGCGCAGAACAGGCCGTCACGCTCGGGCTTGAACGTGCGGTAGTTGATCGTCTCGGGCTTCTTGATCTCGCCGAACGACCAGGAACGGATCTTGTCGGGCGACGCGATGCCGATCTGAATCTGGTCGAAGGTTTCCGGCTTGGCCACCGGATTGGCGAAGTTGGTCAGTTCGTTCATCTTGCTTTCCTCACAGGGAGGGAAAATTCATCGGGCGAGCTGGAAGGGTGGCCGGTGGGGCATGACGCCCCACCGGCCCACCGCCGCTTACTCCGCCGCTTCGGCCAGACCGTCGTCCTGGGCGTCTTCCATCGACTTGAGGTCGACGTTGAGACCCAGCGAGCGCATTTCCTTGACCAGCACGTTGAAGCTCTCCGGGATGCCCGCCTCGAAGGTGTCGTCGCCCTTGACGATCGCTTCGTAGACCTTGGTGCGGCCGACCACGTCGTCCGACTTCACCGTCAGCATTTCCTGGAGCGTGTACGCCGCGCCGTACGCCTGCAGCGCCCACACTTCCATTTCCCCGAAGCGCTGGCCACCGAACTGCGCCTTGCCGCCCAGCGGCTGCTGGGTGACGAGGCTGTACGGCCCGATCGAACGCGCGTGGATCTTGTCGTCGACCAGGTGGTGCAGCTTGAGCATGTAGATGATGCCCACCGTCACCTTGCGGTCGAACTGGTCGCCGGTGCGCCCGTCGAACAGGTCCGACTGGCCCGAGGTGTGCAGCCCTGCCAGCTCCAGCATCTCCGACACGTCGCTTTCGCGCGCGCCGTCGAACACCGGGGTCCCCATCGGCACGCCAGTGCGGATGTTGTGGACCAGCTCGGCGACTTCCTCGTCGTCCCGCGCCTGGATGTCCCCGGCATAGTGATCGCCGTAGATCTCCACGAGCCGCGCCTTGACCGCTTCCGGCACCGCGCCCGGCTTGGCGTCGGGATTGGCTTCGCGCCAATCCTCAAGCTGCGCCGCGACCTGCATACCCAGGTTGCGCGCCGCCCAGCCGAGATGCGTTTCGAAGATCTGACCGACGTTCATGCGCGACGGCACGCCCAGCGGGTTCAGCACGAGATCGACCGGCGTCCCGTCCGCGAGGAAGGGCATGTCCTCCTGCGGCAGGATGCGGCTGATGACGCCCTTGTTGCCGTGACGGCCGGCCATCTTGTCGCCCGGCTGCAGCTTGCGCTTCACCGCGACGAAGACCTTGACCATCTTCAGCACGCCCGGCGGCAGTTCGTCGCCACGCTCCAGCTTGTCGCGGCGGTCATGGAACTTGTCCGTGATCCGCTTGGCGGCTTCGTCATACTGCGCCTTGACCGCTTCCAGATCGCTCTGGCGCGCATCGTCGGCGACGGCGAACTTCCACCATTCGTGACGGTCGACCGACTCCAGCACCTCGGCATCGATGACGATGCCCTTCTTCACGCCCTTTGGCGCGGCGGTGACGGTCTGGTCGAGCAGCATCTCGCGCAGGCGGCTCCAGGTCGCCCGGTTGAGGATGGTGCGCTCGTCATCGGCGTCCTTCTTCAGACGCTCGATCTCCTCGCGCTCGATCGCCATCGCGCGCTCGTCCTTGTCGATGCCGTGACGATTGAAAACGCGCACGTCGACGATCGTACCGGCCACACCCGGCGGCAGGCGAAGCGAGGTGTCGCGCACGTCGCTGGCCTTTTCACCGAAGATCGCGCGGAGGAGCTTTTCTTCCGGCGTCATCGGCGATTCGCCCTTCGGCGTGATCTTGCCGACCAGGATGTCGCCCGGCTCCACCTCGGCCCCGACATAGACGATACCCGCCTCGTCGAGGTTGCGCAGCGCCTCTTCACCCACATTGGGAATGTCGCGGGTGATGTCTTCCGGCCCGAGCTTGGTGTCGCGCGCCATGACTTCGAACTCGTCGATATGGATCGACGTGAACACGTCGTCCTTCACGATCCGCTCGGAGATGAGGATCGAGTCCTCATAGTTATAACCGTTCCAGGGCATGAACGCGACGAGCGCGTTGCGGCCCAGCGCCAGCTCACCGAATTCGGTCGAAGGACCGTCGGCGATCACGTCGCCCGCGCGGACAACATCGCCCACCTTCACCAGCGGACGCTGGTTGATGCAGGTCGACTGGTTCGAACGCTGGAACTTCATCAGCGTGTAGATGTCGACGCCCGACTTGTCGGCATCGACCTCACCCGTGGCGCGCACCACGATACGCGCCGCATCGACCTGGTCGACAATACCGGCACGCTTAGCCGCGATCGCCGCACCCGAGTCGCGCGCCACCGTCTCTTCCATGCCGGTGCCGACGAAGGGCGCTTCCGCCTTCACCAGCGGCACGGCCTGGCGCTGCATGTTCGAGCCCATCAGCGCGCGGTTGGCGTCGTCGTTTTCCAGGAACGGAATGAGCGAGGCGGCGACCGAGACGAGCTGCTTGGGGCTGACGTCCATCAGGGTGATCTGATCGGGCAGCGCCATCAGGAACTCGCCCGCCTGACGCGCCGAGACCAGATCCTCGGTGAAGCGGCCTTCGGCGTCGGTGGCGGCGGACGCCTGTGCCACGGTGTGCTTCTGCTCCTCCATCGCCGACAGGTACACGACCTCGTCGGTCACCTTGCCGTCGATCACCTTGCGGTACGGCGTCTCGATGAAGCCGTATTTGTTGACGCGGGCGAAGGTCGACAGCGAGTTGATCAGACCGATGTTCGGGCCTTCCGGCGTTTCGATCGGGCAGATGCGGCCATAATGGGTCGGGTGAACGTCGCGGACCTCGAAGCCCGCACGCTCACGCGTCAGACCGCCCGGCCCGAGCGCCGAGACGCGACGCTTGTGCGTCACTTCGGAGAGCGGGTTGGTCTGGTCCATGAACTGCGAGAGCTGCGACGACCCGAAGAACTCGCGCACCGCGGCGACCGCTGGCTTGGCGTTGATCAGGTCGTTGGGCATCACGGTCGAGACATCGACCGACGACATGCGCTCCTTGACCGCACGCTCCATGCGCAGCAGGCCGACGCGATACTGGTTTTCCAGCAGCTCGCCCACCGAACGCACGCGGCGGTTGCCGAGATTGTCGATATCGTCGATCTCGCCCTTGCCGTCCTTCAGGTCGACCAGCGTCTTGACGACCGAGAGAATGTCCTCGGTGCGCAGCGTGGTAACCGTGTCCGGGCAGTCAAGGTCGAGGCGCATGTTCAGCTTGACGCGACCCACGGCCGACAGGTCGTAGCGGTCGGGATCGAAGAACAGGCCCGAGAACAGCGCCTCCGCCGTCTCCAGCGTCGGCGGCTCACCGGGGCGCATGACGCGGTAGATATCCGACAGCGCCTGCTCGCGCTCTTCGGCCTTGTCGGCCTTCAGCGTGTTGCGAATCCATGGGCCCGTCGCGACATGGTCGATGTCGAGCAGTTCGATCGTGTCGACGCCCGCCTTGTCCAGCGCTTCCAGATTCTCGGCGCTGATCTCGTCACCGGCTTCGACGTAGATTTCGCCGGTCTGCTCGTTGATGAGGTCATAGGCCGAGTAACGGCCGAAGATTTCCTCGGTCGGGATCAGCAGCTGCGACAGGCCATCCTTCGCCGCCTTGTTGGCGGCGCGGGGGCTGATCTTCTGGCCGGCGGGGAACACCACCTCGCCCGAATTCGCATCGACGATGTCGAACATCGGCTTGGCGCCGCGCCAGTTCTCGACCTGGAACGGGATCTTCCAGCCACCATCGCCGCGCACGAAGGTCAGGCGGTTGTAGAAATAGTTGAGGATCTCTTCCGAGTTCATGCCCAGCGCATAGAGCAGCGCCGTCACCGGCAGCTTGCGCTTGCGGTCGATACGGACATTGACGATGTCCTTGGCATCGAACTCGAAGTCCAGCCACGATCCGCGATACGGGATCACGCGCGCGGCGAAGAGATACTTGCCCGAGGCATGGGTCTTGCCGCGGTCATGGTCGAACAGCACGCCCGGCGAACGGTGCATCTGGCTGACGATGACGCGCTCGGTGCCGTTGATGAAGAAGGTGCCGTTCTCCGTCATCAGGGGCATGTCGCCCATGTAGACGTCCTGCTCCTTGATATCGATGACCGACTTGGCTTCGGTGTCGGGATCGACCTCGAACGCGGTCAGGCGCAGGGTGACGCGCATCGGCGCGGCATAGGTGATGCCCCGCTGGCGACATTCCTCGACGTCGAACTTCGGGTCCTCAAGGACATAATCGTCGAAATCGAGATAGGCGGTGCCGGCGAAATCCTGGATCGGGAAAACCGAACGCAGCGTCTTTTCAAGCCCGGAGACATGGCCCCGCGACTTGTCCGACCGCAGGAACTGTTCGTAGCTTTCCCGCTGAACCTCGATCAGGTTCGGCATCTGCACCACTTCGTGGATGTCGCCGAAAACCTTGCGGATGCGCCGCTTGGCGGTACCGCCATCGCCCTTGCGCGGGGCGGAGCCGCTGTCGATCGCCTTGGTTGCCATGGATCTGTCTGCCTCGTCAGCCGTATATTCGCTGCCCGGAAACCTCCGGGCGGGACGCGACGCAAGGACGCCGAAAGGCCGCTCGCAAAGATCTGCGGCGGCATCCGGCGTCCGTTGAACCAGCAATCCCCTATTCGACCGACACGCTGCGCGAAGACGCGTCATTTCCCGGGGATCGTGGTGAAGGATGGCGATATAGGTGCGCGGGCGCCCGGTGTCAAACCGCGCGCCCGAAACGCGGCCCGAAACGCGGGAGGCGAACCTTTCGCGCGACCAAGGGGGGTTGCATCCCATCGCCCCACAAGGCACGGCTGCGTGGTTGGGTCGGTGACCCGAACGGCCGATGAAGAACGTTGTTACCACGAGGATTGCATTTCATGACATCGTCCGGGCCGCGTCGCGTCGCGCGCCTTCTCGCCCTGACGCCGGCCCCGGTCCTCGCGCCGGCCCTGGCCCTGGCTTTCCTGCCGCTGACCGCGATGCCCGCCGCCGCTCAGGAGAATGACAGCGCGAACCGGCCGAATGCGCTCGACGGATTCAGCCTGAGCCCGCGCGCCATCACGCCGCAGCCGACGCCGACCCCCGCCCCCACGCCGCCCGCCCCGCGCCTGGTCCTGCCGAGCCATACGAGCGGCGCGCAGGCCGAGGAACCGCGCGCCGCGCCCGCGCATCCCGCCCCGGAGCGGACACCCGCCGCTCGCCCTGTACAGCGCCCCGCACCGACTCCGACGCCCGCCCCCTCGCCGGTGCCGACGCCCGAGGCCAGCCCGACGCCGGAGCCGCCTGCGACCCGCCTGCCCGATCCCGAATCGCCGCTGGCCGATCGGTCGGAGGTCGGGCTGGACGGCATGACCATCGCCAATGGCCAGGCACCGGCGATGGTCGCGCCCGGCACCACCGCGCCGGAAGCGGGCGATGCGGCCGATGGCGAGCGCGGCCTTGCCTTCTGGCCGCTGCTGGTCGGCACCGGCCTCGCCTCGCTCGCGATCGGGGTTCTTCTGGGTCGCCGTACCCGTCGCGCGCCGCCGCCACCCGGCGGCACACCGCAGGCCGAGCCCGTGCCGCCGACGCCGGCCGCTCGCCCGGCCGCGCCGCCGGTCCCCGACACTCCGGCGCAACCCGCCGCCCCCGCCCTGCCGCCAATCCCCCCCGCCCCCAACTTCCTGGAGGTCGAGGCGCGACCGTTGCGCGTCGGGCTCAACATGCTCACCGCGACGATCGAGGCGGAGATCACCGTCCGCAACACCGGCGCGACTCCGATCGGCCGGGTCGCGGTCGATCTGCGGCTGCTCAGCGCCCATGCCGGGCTCGATCCGCAACTGGTCGAGATCGCGCACCAGCCCCAGGGTCGCCCGATCGTCCCGCCCTTCGCGCTCGCCCCCGGCGAAAGCCGCACGCTGCGCGGCGTCAGCGCCCTGCCGCGGGAGGCGATCCATGTGATCGACGCCGCCGGCCGACCGATGTTCGTGCCGATCCTGGCGGCCGCCGCGCACACCGACTGGGGGGTGGCGCGCTGCACCTACGCCGTCGGCCTGGAACGCGCCGACTCGCCCAAGCTGTCGCCGATCTGGCTCGATCAACCCGGCAAGATGTACGACCAGGTCGCCGCCCGTCCGCACAAGATGAAGGCGTAGGAGCTTTCCCGTCCCGCAACAGAACGCACAGCCGACGGATTGCGCTCCGGCACGCCGTCCCCCACATAGATCGGTAATACACTGTCAACGGGGACAAGAGTGGCCGATCCATATCAGACGCTGGGCGTAGGTCGCACGGCCAGCGAAGCGGATATCAAGAAAGCCTATCGCAAGCTGGCGAAGGAACTGCATCCCGACCGCAACAAGGACAATCCCAAGGCCTCCGAAAAGTTCAGCCAGGTCACCAATGCCTATGACCTGCTGAACGACAAGGAAAAGCGGGCCCGTTTCGACCGGGGCGAGATCGATGGCGACGGCAATCCCACATCGCCCTTCGGCTATGGCGGCGGCGCGGGGCCACGCCCCGGCGCGGGCGGCGGCGGCTTTCGCCAGCAGTTCGACTTTGGCGGCGAAGGGGCCGACATGTCGGATATCTTCGAGGGGATGTTCGGCGGCGCGGGGCGCGGCGGCTTCAACGGCGGCTTTGGCGGGTTCGGCGGCGGACGGCGCGCCGCGCAAAAGGGCGCCAACCTCGCCTATGCGCTGAAAGTCCCCTTTACCGACGCCGCAACGCTCAGTCCGCAACGGGTGACATTGGGCGACGGCAAGACGATCGACCTGAAGCTCCCCGCCGGGGTCGAGAGCGGAACCCAGATGCGCCTGGGCGGCAAGGGCGAACCCGGCCCCGGCGGCGCGGGCGATGCGATCGTGACGATCGAGGTCGGCCCGCACGCCTTTTTCACGCGCGACGGCGACGATGTCCGGCTCGACCTGCCAATCAGCCTGACCGAGGCGGTCCTGGGTGGCAAGGTGAAGGTTCCGACCGTCGAACGGCCCGTGATGCTGACCGTGCCCAAGGGCACGACCTCGGGCAGGACGCTGCGCCTGAAGGGCAAGGGCTTCCACCGGAAGGAAGGCGGACGTGGCGACCAGCTGATCACGCTGGTGATCGACATCCCCGCCGATGATGCAGCCTTGCAACGCTTCGCGGCGGAATGGACGGACGAGAGGAACCCGAGGGCCGCGCTGGGCGTCTGATCGTTCCATGAACGATATCGTCGGTGCCGCCTCCCCCGAAGATGGCGGGCATCACCTTGAGCATGCCCGTGAACGGCTGGACCGGCAGATCGCCAAGGTCCGGCCGGGGTCCCATGCCTTCGAGGTATTGAAGCGCACCGTGGTCGGCGTGTTCAACGACGGGTTCATCCATGCGGGCAATCTGGCCTATCTGGCATTGATGACGGTCTTCCCGTTCTTCATCACCACCGCCGCGCTGCTGTCGCTGTTCGGCCAGAGCGACGAGACGCAGCGGGCCGTGGAGAGCTTTCTCCTCGTCCTGCCCCCTGATGTCAGCGGCCTGTTGCGCAAGCCGATCGCCGATGTGCTGGCGGCGCGCACCGGATCACTGCTGTGGCTCGGCGGACTGGTTGGCCTATGGACCGTGGGCGGGTTCATCGAGACGATCCGCGACATCTTCTACCGCGCCTATGGCGTGAAAGCGACGTCTCCGTTCTGGAAATCACGCCTGTCCTCGACCTTGGTCATCATCGCCTCGGTCGTGATCGCGCTTCTGTCCTTCCTGGTCGCGGGTATCCTGACCGCGGCGGAACAGTTCATCTATCGGCTCGTCCCCTTTGCGCAGGACGTGGCGGGCTGGGTGGGCCTCTCCCGGTTCATTCCGGGCGTCGTGATGTTCGGCGCGCTCTACATGCTGTTCTATTCGGTCACCCCCTCCGCCTATCGCGACAGCGACTGCCGGAAATGGCCGGGCGCGCTGTTCACCGCCGTCTGGTGGGTCAGCATGACCGCGCTCCTGCCGCTCGCGCTGTCCCAACTGGGCGGATACGACCTCACTTATGGCAGTCTGGCGGGGGTCGTGGTGATGCTGCTGTTTTTCTACCTGATCGGCCTCGGCCTTGTTTTCGGCGCACATTTGAACGCGGCACTGGCGGAACCCCCCGAACCGGCGCTAGAGAGGGCGATTGAAGACAGTGAACCGGCAGGAGCGGTAACAGCGTGAACGGATTGATGGCAGGCAAGCGGGGGCTCATCATGGGCCTGGCCAATGACAAGTCGCTGGCCTGGGGCATCGCCAAGCAGCTTTCGGAGGCGGGCGCGGAGCTCGCCTTTTCGTATCAGGGCGCGGCGATGGAAAAGCGGGTGCGCCCGCTGGCCGAACAGCTCGGCGTGGCGCGTCTGTTCGACTGCGACGTGTCCGAGATGGATTCGCTGGATGCGCTGTTCGAAGGGCTGAAGGCCGAGTGGCCGACGATCGATTTCGTCGTTCACGCCATCGGCTTTTCCGACAAGTCGCAGCTGCGCGGGCGCTATTACGATACCACGCTCGACAATTTCCTGATGACGATGAACATCTCGGCCTATTCGCTGGTCGCGGTGGCCAAACGCGCCCGCGAGATGATGCCCGAGGGCGGATCGATCCTGACGCTGACCTATTATGGCGCGGAAAAGGTCATCCCGCATTACAACGTCATGGGCGTGGCGAAGGCGGCGCTGGAAACCAGCGTGAAGTATCTCGCGGTCGACCTCGGCCCGGAAAAGATTCGCATCAACGCGATCTCGGCGGGCCCGATCCAGACGCTGGCGGCGCGCGGCATCGGCGACTTCAACTATATCCTCAAGTGGAACGAGCTGAACTCGCCGCTGCGCCGCACGGTGACGATCGAGGATGTCGGCGGCGCCGGCCTGTATCTGCTGTCCGACCTGGCATCGGGCGTGACCGGCGAGATCCATCATGTCGATGCCGGATATAATGTCATCGGCATGAAGGCCGAGGACGCACCGGACATCGCGCTGGCGTAGGGACGACACTCCTCCTCCCCTGCAAGGGGAGGAGGACCAGCGAAGCTGGTGGAGGGGGTGTCACGGCTTGCAGGTGCAGCCCGCCCTCTCCGACCGCGACACCCCTCCGTCATGCCTTCGGCCTGACGCCTCCCCTTGCAGGGGAGGAATAGGGGCCACCATATTATCTATCGCGTTTCGCGCCGCCGGATCGCTAAAGACGAAACCATGTCCGACCAGCATCCCGCCGCCATCACCATCCGCCCCGCGCGTGGCGAGGACGTCGCCGCACTCGACGCCCTGCTCGTCGCCAGCTTCCCCGCGCCAGCCGAGGCCGCCCTCGTCCGCGACCTGTGCATGGAGGGCGACGTGGTCCTGATGCTGGTCGCGATCGACGACGAGACCAGCACCCTGATCGGCGCGATCGCGTTCAGCCGCATGGCGGTCGAGATCGGTGGCAAGCCCATCAACGCGGTCGCGCTCGCCCCGATCGCCGTCGCACGCGAATGGCGGCGACAGGGCGTCGGCGAGGCGCTGGTCGCCGCCGGGATCGAACGGCTGGAACAGGAAGGCATCGTCCTCTGCTTCGCGCTTGGCGATCCCGCCTTTTACGGCCGCTTCGGCTTTGCCGCCGATGTGGCGAGCGGCTTCGACAGCCCCTATGCGGGCGAATATTTCCTCGCGGTGCCGTTGCAGGGCGGCCTGATCCCCTGCGGTGTGCGCGGCGCCGCCACACATGCGCCGGCCTTTGCCCGGCTGGGAGACGCAGCGTGAGCTTCAACAGTTTCGGTCGCCTGTTCCGCTTCACCACCTGGGGCGAGAGCCATGGTCCCGCGCTGGGCGCGGTGGTCGACGGGTGCCCGCCCGGCCTCGCGCTGTCGGAAGAGGATATCCAGCCCTGGCTCGACAAGCGCCGCCCGGGGACCAGCCGCTTCACCACGCAGCGGCGCGAACCCGATCAGGTCCGCATCCTGTCCGGCGTGTTCGAGGGCAAGACCACCGGCACCCCGATCAGCCTGATGATCGAGAATATCGACCAGCGGTCCAAGGACTATTCCAACGTCGCGCTCGCCTATCGTCCCGGCCATGCCGACTATGCCTATGACGCCAAATATGGCTTTCGCGACTATCGCGGCGGCGGGCGGTCCTCGGCGCGCGAGACGGCGGCGCGGGTCGCCGCGGGCGCGGTCGCGCGCGCGGTGATCCCGCAGGTCCGCATCCGCGCCTGGGTCGAGGCGATCGGCGGCGACCGGATCGATTACGCCGCATTCGACGATGCGCAGATCGACGCGAACCCGTTTTTCTGCCCCGACGCCGCGGCGGCCGGGCGCTGGGAAGCCATTGTCGACGCCGCGCGCAAATCGGGCTCCTCGGTCGGCGCGGTCGTCGCGTGCGAGGCAACCGGCGTGCCCGCCGGCTGGGGCGCGCCGCTCTATGCCAAGCTGGACAGCGAACTCGCCTCGGCCTGCATGAGCATCAATGCGGTCAAGGGCTTCGAGATCGGCGAGGGCTTCGCCGCCGCCGCGCTGACCGGCGAGCAGAATGCCGACCCCATGCGGGCGGGCAATGGCGGCCCCCGATTCCTGGCCAATCATGCGGGCGGAATCGCGGGCGGAATCGCCACCGGGCAGCCCGTCACGATGCGCGTCGCCTTCAAGCCGACCAGCTCGATCCTGACGCCCATCGACACCATCACCCGCACCGGCGAGGAGACGCAGATCGCGACCAAGGGACGTCACGATCCCTGTGTCGGCATTCGCGGCGTGCCCGTGGTCGAAGCGATGGTCGCGCTGGTATTAGCCGATCAGGCGTTGCTTCATCGCGGCCAATGCGGCTGAACGAAGGAACGTCCCCATCTCCTGCCTCGTTGATCCCGCGAGAATAAAGCAGGAGAGAATCAATGCGTTACATGCATGTGATCGCCGCCGGCGCGCTCTTGATCCCCGCCGCCGCACTGGCGCAGGTGTCGGGCGGAACCCCGGGTGGAGTGGCGGTCCAGACCACGTCACAAGGCCAGACCACGGGCCAGACCACGGGCCAGAACACGGGCCAGCCGGATGATACCTCGAGCACCATCGGTGGCGAGAACAACCGCTCGACAACCCGGTCCAGCCGGACGCGAACGCCCGGCAGTTCCGTGAGCACGCCATCGACGACGCCCGGCACCACGACCAGCGATCCGGCGACGAATGCTCCGGTGGGCAGTGGTTCGACGGATAGCGGGACCACCGGCGGAACCACCACGCCCCCAGGCAGCAACGGCGGGATGCGCTGACCCCTTCGGGTATAGTCACTACGGGAAAAGGCCCGGTCGCTACCGCGATCGGGCCTTTTCATTGGGAAGGGCGGCTATCGTGCCGATCCTGGCATCGGCCGGATCGCAAACACGCCGGTCATCCGGCCCTCGTCCTGGCATATCGAAAAGAACCAAGGCCCCGGCGCCCGCCGGAGCCCTCCCCCGTCAATCCGCGAATGGATCGCGGACCAGGATCGTATCCTCGCGCTCAGGACTGGTCGACACCAGCGCGACCGGGCAGCGGATCAGTTCCTCGATGCGCCGGATATATTTGATCGCCTGCGCCGGAAGATCGGCCCAGCTCCGCGCGCCCGCGGTCGATTCCTGCCAGCCTTCCATCGTCTCATAGACGGGGACGACCCTGGCCTGATCGGCGGCGTGGGTGGGATAATAATCCAGCGTCTGGTCGCCCAGCGTATAGCCGACGCAGATCTTCACCTCGCCAAACCCGTCGAGCACGTCGATCTTGGTCAGGGCGATGCCGGTGATCCCGCCGACCGCCGCCGACTGGCGCACCAGCACCGAGTCGAACCAGCCGCAGCGCCGCTTGCGCCCGGTGACGGTGCCGAACTCATGGCCCCGCTCGCCCAGACGCTGGCCGGTTTCGTCCTCCAGCTCGGTCGGGAACGGGCCGGACCCGACGCGGGTTGTGTACGCCTTGGCGATGCCCAGCACGAAGCCGACGCCCGACGGCCCCAGCCCCGAACCGCCCGCCGCCGCACCCGCGATGGTGTTGGACGAGGTGACGAACGGATAGGTACCGTGATCGATGTCGAGCAGCACGCCCTGCGCGCCCTCGAACAGGATACGCTTGCCGCCGGTCCGCGCTTCGTTGAGGTCGCGCCAGACGGGCTTGGCGAAGGGCAGGACGAACGCCGCAATCTCGCGCAGATCGGCCAGCAGCCGCTCGCGATCAACCGGCGGTTCGCCGAACCCGGCGCGCAGCGCATCGTGATGGGCGCACAGCCGGTCGAGTTGCGGCCCCAGATCGTCGAGATGCGCCAGATCGCACACCCGGATCGCGCGGCGGCCGACCTTGTCCTCATAGGCCGGGCCGATGCCGCGCCGCGTCGTGCCGATCTTGCCCGCGCCGCTCGCATCCTCGCGCAGGCCGTCGAGGTCGCGGTGGATCGGCAGGATCAGCGGGCAATTGTCGGCGATGCGCAGCGTTTCGGGGCTAGCGTGCACGCCCTGATCGCCCAGCCGCTCGATCTCGGCCTTCAGCGCCCAGGGGTCGAGGACGACGCCGTTGCCGATGACGCTGGGGGTGCCGCGCACGATGCCCGAGGGGAGCAGCGACAGCTTGTAGACATTTTCGCCGACGACCAGCGTATGGCCCGCATTATGCCCGCCCTGGAAGCGCACGACCATGTCGGCGCGCTCGGCCAGCCAGTCGACGATCTTGCCCTTGCCTTCGTCGCCCCATTGCGCGCCGATGACTGCTACATTCGCCATGGATGCAAATCTCCGCCTGCCCGACGGACCCCATGCGCCCTTCGACAGGACTCGGCGCGAGGGGGGTTTCCAATGATGTGCGGGGCGCGCCTAGCGGGACGCGCCCCCTGCTGTCAACCGGCGATGGGCCGGGGTTCGCCCGTGTCGAGGATATGGGTGCAGAGCTGTGCCTCGGGCGTGTCGCCCGCCTCCAGCGCCTGCACCGTCACCCAGCCCTGCGCGCGCAAGGCCGCGCCGGTTGCGGCGTCGGTGCCGAAGGGCAGGAACAGCCGCCGCCGCTCGGCCTGCGGGGCGGTGGCGACGATGGCATCGGCATAGAGCGAGAAGCCGGTCGCCTTCTCCTCCGCGCCATTCTCGTGGAAGATGGTATAGGTGCCGCCGCGACCCACTTCGCGCGGCGGTCCCGCGACGAACAGCGAGAAGCCCAGCCAGCTCTGGAATTCGAAGCCATGCCGCTCGGTCGGGTCGAGGGTCATCGCCACGCCCTGCCCCAGCGCGGCGGCAATCGCCTCCAGCGCGTCGAGACGGCTGGCGAGCGCGCCCTGCGTGTCAAAGGCCCGCAGCCGCTCGATCGCCGTGCCGAAAGGCCCGGCCGCCTCGATCAGCGGCAGATAGTCGGGGGCGATCGCCGCGACCCCGCCCGCATCCTTGGCATCCAGCCGGTCGCGCAACGTCGCCACCTGCCCGGCCGCGACCGGCAACGGCCCGGCGGCGAGCAGATCGACCAGATCGGGTAGCGTGAAGTCGATCGAAATCCCGGTCGTCCCCGCCGCGACCAGTGCCTCGACCGCGACCCGCACCACCTCGGTCGCCGCCGCCGTCGAATCCAGCCCGATCAGTTCCGCCCCGATCTGCCGCCACTCGCGCGCGGGCGCGAGTTCGGAACCGCGCAGGCGGACGACCGTGCCCGCATAGGATAGCCGCACCGGGCGCGGATGGTGCCCCATGCGGGTCGCCGCGATCCGCGCCACCTGCGCGGTCAGGTCGGGCCGGATGGCGAGCGTACGCTGCGACACCGGGTCGACGAAGCGCACCGCGTCGTGCAAGCCGCCCGCCTTCAGTCGCGAGCCCAGCGCCTCGGCGAATTCGATCGAGGGCGGATCGGCGCGCTCATAGCCATGCAGCCGCGCCGCCTCCAGCACCCGCGCCTCGACCGACGCGGCGGCATCGGCATAGGGGGGAAGACGGTCGTGATAGCCTTCGGGAAGGAGCGCGGTCATCGGGCCAGCCTGTTCATCGGCGTGAGCGCCACGCCGTCGGGGTTGTTCATCACATCCGCTCGGGAAAGCGGATCGCCGCACTGCCCCGGCTTATGGGCCAGGCGCTGCGGTGGACGCCCGGGTGATTGGTCGCTCCGCGGATCGCCGTCAACCTCTATGACCGGCGGCAGGGGCTGCGTGATACGGGCAGCGATCAGGAGCCGTTCCGGCCTGGAGGGGACGTTTCGCTCGCCCCGATCGTCACCCGGCATCGGCATGGATGCGATCCAAATGGACTCGCCATGGTCCTTTACGGCGTCGGCTCCCCCGCCATCGCGAAGGAGCCCGCCACGCCCTCTCCCCGACCGGGGAGAGGGATTTCGCCTGCTTCAATCGATCAGAACACGAGGCCCATCGCGGTCTTCACGCCCGGCAGCGCCTTGACCTGAGCCAGCAGGTCCGCATCCACCGCTTCGTCGACCGAGAGCAGCAGCACCGCCTCGCCGCCCGCCGAGCGACGGCCGAGGTGGAAGGTGCCGATGTTCACGCCCGCCTCGCCCAGCGTGGTGCCCAGGCGACCGATAAAGCCCGGCGCGTCCTCGTTGACGACATAGAGCATCGGACCGGCCAGATCGGCCTCGACCTTGATGCCGAACAGTTCGACCAGACGCGGGGCCTGGTCGCCGAACAGCGTGCCCGCCACCGAACGCTCGCCGTCCGCCGTCGTCACCGTCACGCGGACCAGCGTGTGATAGTCGCCCTCGCGATCATGGCGCACTTCGCGCACGTCGAGGCCACGTTCCTTGGCGAGGAACGGCGCGTTGACCATGTTCACCGTGTCCGAATGGACGCGCATGAAGCCCGCCAGCACGGCCCCCGTGATCGGCTTCAGGTTGAGCGCGGCGGCGGCGCCCTCCGCCTCTATCGCGATGCCGGTGACGGCACCGTGCGCCAGCTGCCCGACCAGCGAGCCCAGCTTCTCGGCCAGCGCCATATACGGCTTGAGCTTGGGGGCTTCCTCGGCGGTCAGGCTCGGCATGTTGAGAGCGTTGGTGACACCGCCCGAGACCAGATAGTCGGCAAGCTGCTCGGCGACCTGGATCGCGACATTGACCTGCGCTTCCGTCGTCGACGCACCGAGGTGGGGCGTCGAGATGAAGTTCGACGTGCCGAACAGCGGGCTTTCCTTGGCCGGTTCGACCTTGAACACGTCGAGCGCCGCACCGCCGATATGGCCCGAATCGAGGCCTGCCTTCAGCGCCTCCTCATCGATCAGGCCGCCGCGCGCGCAGTTGATGATCCGCACGCCCTTCTTGGTCTTGGCGAGAGCCTCGGCCGACAGGATGTTGCGGGTCTGGTCGGTCAACGGCGTATGCAGCGTGATGAAGTCGGCGCGGGCGAGCAGTTCGTCCAGCGTCACCTTCTCCACGCCCATTTCCAGCGCGCGCTCGGGCGTCAGGAACGGATCGAAGGCGATGACCTTCATCTTCAGGCCCAGCGCGCGGTCGGCGACGATCGACCCGATATTGCCCGCACCGATCAGGCCCAGCGTCTTGGACGTCAGCTCGACGCCCATGAAGCGGTTCTTCTCCCACTTGCCGGCCTGGGTCGACGCATCGGCCTCGGGCAGCTGGCGGGCGAGCGCGAACATCAGCGCGATGGCGTGTTCGGCGGTGGTGATCGAGTTGCCGAACGGCGTGTTCATCACCACCACGCCCTTGGCGCTGGCGGCGGGGATGTCGACGTTATCGACACCGATCCCGGCGCGGCCGACGACCTTCAAATTGGTCGCATGCTCCAGGATCTCCTTGGTCACCTTGGTCGAGCTGCGGATCGCCAGCCCGTCATACTGGCCGATGATCGCCTTCAGCTCTTCGGGCGTCTTGCCGGTGATTTCGTCCACCTCGACCCCGCGCTCGCGGAAGATCTGGGCGGCCTTGGGGTCCATTTTGTCGCTGATAAGAACTTTGGGCATGATTCACCTCGTCACCCCAGCCAGCGCCGGGGTTGTGGAACAGGGAAAGTCCCCGGCACGAGGCC
This sequence comes from Facivitalis istanbulensis, assembly GCF_040560405.1. Classification (NCBI taxonomy): domain Bacteria; kingdom Pseudomonadati; phylum Pseudomonadota; class Alphaproteobacteria; order Sphingomonadales; family Sphingomonadaceae; genus Facivitalis; species Facivitalis istanbulensis. The sequence continues at coordinate 223,068 of NZ_JAVSCQ010000003.1, read as the reverse complement.
GGGGTGGATTGGCAAGAAGGTCAGGCCGCCTTGGCGGTAGCGTAGGCCCAGTCGAGCCAGGGGCCGAGCGCCTCCACATCCGCCGTCTCGACGGTGGCGCCGCACCAGATGCGCAGGCCAGCCGGCGCGTCGCGATAGCCCGCCACGTCATAGGCCGCGCCTTCGGCTTCGAGCAGCGCGGCCATCTTCTTGATGAGCGCTTCGTCCGCACCCTCGACCGTCAGGCAGACGCTGGTGGTCGAACGGGTCGCCGGATCGGCCGCCAGATGGCCCAGCCAGTCGCGCGCCTCGACGATGGCGTTCAGCGCCGCCGCATTGGCGTCCGACCGCGCGACCAGCGCGTCCGCACCACCCAGATTCTTGCCCCATTCGAGCGCGAAGATCGCATCCTCGACCGCGAGCATCGACGGGGTGTTGATCGTCTCGCCCTTGAACACGCCCTCGGCGAGCTTGCCCTTGGCGATCAGACGGAACACCTTGGGCAGCGGCCAGGCGGGGGTGTAGGTTTCGAGACGCTCGACCGCGCGCGGACCGAGGATCAGGACGCCATGCGCGCCCTCGCCGCCCAGCACCTTCTGCCACGAGAAGGTCGCGACATCGATCTTGTCCCAGGGCAGGTCATAGGCGAACACCGCGCTGGTCGCGTCGGCGAAGGACAGGCCCTGACGGTCATCGGCGATCCAGTCGCCGTTCGGCACGCGCACGCCGCTGGTGGTGCCGTTCCAGGTGAAGAGCACATCGTGTCCCCAGTCGACCGCATTCAGATCGGCGATCTGGCCGTAATCGGCGCGCAGCACGGTCGGGTCGAGCTTCAGCTGCTTGACCGCATCGGTCACCCAGCCCTCGCCGAAGCTTTCCCAGGCCAGCGTGGTGACGGGCCGCGCGCCGAGCATGGTCCACATCGCCATCTCGAACGCGCCGGTGTCGGAGCCGGGGACGATGCCGATGCGGTGGGTGTCGGGGAGCTTGAGCAGCTCGCGCATCAGGTCGATGCAATATTGCAGCCGCTGCTTGCCCAGCTTCGAGCGATGCGAACGGCCGAGGCTGTCCGTCGCGAGCTTGGCCGCTTCCCAGCCGGGAGGCTTGGCGCAGGGACCGCTGGAAAAATAGGGGCGCGCCGGTTTGGTGGCGGGCTTCGCAGGCGCAAGAGTGGCGTCGGCGGCAGTCAAATCAGTCATTTAAGACTCTCCTCACAGAGAGCACGCGCGGCGTTGGGACCGCGTGGCCCGTCGACGGCTCTAGCGGCAACGCGCGCCGTGTCAATCGCGGAAAATGGCTCCGTTGCGCCAGCCTCGACGGTGGTTTGGCATGGGTGGGATCGAGGCCCGCGAGGATTACCCATCCCTGTCAGCATGTTGGCCCCATCGACGCCCCGTCATCGGTCGCGACGAGCGTGAAACGCGTCAATCCGGCAAAATCCGGGCGCATATCGCACGGACGCCTCCTCATGCCCCGTTCACCCGCGATCGCTACAGACAAAGGCGGGGCGGCGTCGGAGAAGAAAAAAAGCCATGGTTCGCACGTCCCTCGTCCTGCTGCTCCCGCTTCTTGGAGCGACGCTGCTGTCCGCCTGCGGCCGGGCCGACCGACCGACGCCACAGGCCCCGCATCCCCAGCCCTATCGCCCGCCCATCCGCGAGACCGCGCAGTGCGAGGCCGATCTGCGGCGTGAGGGCGTGAGCTTCCGTGCGCTGCCCGACCAGAATTTCGGGCCCGGCTGCGGCCTGTACGGCACGGTGCAGTTGACCGATATCGGCGTGCCGGTCACCGGGATCACCGCGATGCGATGCGGCAATGCGCGCGCCTTCGCCGGGTGGATCCGCAACGCCGTCGCCCCCGCCGCGTGGCAGATCCTGGGCGCACGGCTGGTCAAGGTCGAGGGGATGGGCACCTATGCCTGCCGCAATGTCGTGGGCAGCGCGCGGATGGGCGACCGGCGATCGGGCCATGCGCTGGCCAACGCGGTGGATGTGGGCGGTTTCCTATTGCAGGATGGACGACGAATCACGCTGCTGAACGACTGGACCTCGCCCGATCCGCGCGTGCGAGAATTCTGGACGACCATCCGCGCCTCCGCCTGTCGCCGGTTCGGTACGGTTTTGAGCCCCGATTACAATGCCGTGCACCGCAATCACCTGCATCTCGAAGACGATAGCGCCCATCTTTGCCGGTAGCGCCGGGCGGGTCGATATCCTACATCCCTATAAATGACTGATACCCGCGTACCGAACCGCGTCTTCCCCAATGCCAGCCAGGATGCCGCGAGCGCCAAGACGATCGTCTCGACGCCGCAGACCGAAAGCCCGGCCTATAAGCTGGCCTTTCAGGACATGGACTTCCTGTTGCGCGAAGACCTCCGCCCCGTGCGATTCCAGCTGGAATTGCTCAAGGCGCAATTGCTGCTGGAAGAGGCCAAGATCGGCTCGACCTTCGTCTTCTACGGCTCGGCGCGGATCCCGGAGCCCGCCAAGGCCAAGGCGCTGCTCGACCTGGCGCATGACGAAAAGTCGCGCCGCATCGCCGAGAATCTGGTCGCCAAGAGCAAATATTACGAGATCGCGCGCGAACTGGCGCAGATCACCAGCCGCCTGCCGCGCGACGATCGCGGGATGCGGCAATTCGTCGTCTGCTCGGGCGGCGGCCCGTCGATCATGGAAGCCGCCAATCGCGGCGCGCATGATGTCGGCGCGGAGTCGGTCGGGCTGAATATCGTCCTGCCGCATGAGCAGGCGCCCAACCCCTACGTCACCCCGTCGCTGTCGCTGCAATTCCACTATTTCGCGCTGCGCAAGATGCACTTCCTGCTGCACGCGCGCGCACTGGCGGCCTTCCCGGGCGGATTCGGCACGTTCGATGAACTGTTCGAACTGCTGACCCTGATCCAGACGGGCAAGATCCAGCCCATTCCCGTGCTGCTGTTCGGCCGCGAATTCTGGGAACGCGTCGTCAATTTCGAGGCGCTGGTGGACGAGGGCGTGGTGTCCGAGCGCGATCTGGGCATCTTCACCTATGTCGAAACCGCCGAAGAGGCGTGGGACGTGGTGCGCCGCTTCTATGAAGAGCGCGCCCGGCTGGACGCCGAGCGAGGCTAAGGCCTTCGCCCGCAGGATGGGGGCTCGCGCGGGGGCGGTTCAAGCCGTTCCCCGACCCCCGCCGGGGACCAAGCGGTCCTTCTACCGCCGCATTTCCCCTGCGATCAGCCATACCAGATCGGCGGCAGGCATCGCCCTGGCGAGTGGTGCTCCCTGCCCCGCCCACTGCGCGCCGAAGCCATGCTCGCCCCGCGCCCTGGCCGCCGCGTTCAGCGCCTTGCCCGCATCATAGGCGACGGGATAATCGGGCACCCGTGCCGTGATCGCCTCGCCCAGGGCGGTGAAGCGATTGGGCAGGCACCGGGCCGGACGTCCCGATATCACGCGGGTCATCACCGTATGCGCCGCGCCCTCGCCCATCAGCGCGGCGCGATAGGCCGCATCCGCCGCGCTCTCGGGACAGGCGATGAAGGCCGTTCCCAGTTGCGCCGCCACGGCACCCAGCGACAGCGCCGCCGATACGCCCGCGCCGTCCATGATCCCGCCCGCCGCGATCACCGGCCGGCCGCTCCGCACCGCCAGCAACCGGGTCAGCGCGAGCGTACCCAGCCGATCGTCGGGCGTGTCGGGATCGAAGACGCCGCGATGCCCGCCCGCCTCATAGCCCTGCGCCACCAGCATATCGATCCCCGCGCGGACTGCCGCCTGCGCCTCGGCCAGCGAGGTCACGCTCGCCAGCAAGAGGCACCCCGCCGCCTTCAGCGCGGCGATGCGCGCCGCATCCGGCAGGCCGAAATGGAAACTGACCACCGCCGGGCGTGCCGCGATCAGCATCGCCAGCATCGCGTCATCCCCGGCAAAGCTGGGATAGATGGCGCGCAGTTCGCGGGGCGGTTCGGCACCCTTCGCGGCAAAGGCGGGGCGCAGCGCGGCGCACCAGTCCGCCTCCACCACGGGATCGCGACGCGGCGGCGCATGGACGAAGAGATTGACGTTGAACGGCCGGTCGGTCCGGGTCCGGGTCTCGGCGATCATTGCGGATGCGGCGGCGGTGTCGCTCGCCCCCAGCGCGATCGCGCCAAGCCCACCCGCCTTGCCGATCTCGGCCGCCATGGCGGGCGTCGACACCCCGGCCATCGGTGCCTGCAACAGGGGGAGCGTAAGCCCCAGCCGGTCGAACGACAGATTCACCCGCAATGCCCCCGCTTCAGCCCATGGCCCCGCCGCCGCGCCTCAACGCGGTGCCTTGGCGCCTTTGATCGCGGCCTGCGGATCGACCGACGGCGCGCCCTTGGCGGGGGTGCCGGTATTGGCGATCGCGCCGGTGTCGCCGCGCGGATCCTCCTCCACCTTCATCACCGCCGCGTCCGCGCCATTGGCCGGCCCTGCCGCCGCGGCCGGTTCCTTGGCGGTGGGGGCGGCGGGCAGCGGCAGGTTCGATCCCTGCTGGTTGAGGTACAGGATCACATTCGCGCGGTCCTGCGGATTGGACAGCCCGGCAAAAGTCATCTTGGTGCCGGGGGCGAATTTGCGCGGCGACGTCAGCCACGCGTTCATCTTGTCCCAGTCCCATTTGCCGCCCACGGCCTTCAACGCCTCCGAAAAGGCGAAGCCCGCCTTGCCCTGTGCAATCGCCTCTCCCAAGGTCGCATAGAGATTGGGACCGATGCCGTTCGCGCCACCCTGGTTGATCGTGTGGCAGGCAGCGCATTTCTTGAACACTTCCGCGCCCTTGCCCGCATCGGCGGTGGGCAGAAGCGACGCGATCGGAACCTCGGCGGCGGCACCGCCCGTGCTCTCGGCCTCCACACCCTCGATCGCATAGCCCATTTTTTCCGGCCGTTCCTCGTGGAAGATCATGCCGCTGACGATCGAAAGGCCCAGGGCCACGCCTGCCGCGCCAAGCACCCATCCCGCGATCGTATTGGTCTTTAGGTCCATAGCGTTCCGCTGCCCCGCCAATATCTCTCCTGGATGCGGACCTTAGGTGGCGCTTTCCATGACGGCAAGTTCTGCTTCGGTCGAATGCGGGGCCACGTCTTGATCGGTCGCGCCCGCGCCTTTACGCGCCGTTGGCATGGAGAATTACGCCGCCCCCGCCCGCCCGATCGTCGAGGCGATGACGCAAGCCGCGCTGGCCGAGCCGCAGCGCGCGGTCGCTTACCAGGGCGCGCCCGGCGCCAACAGCCATGTCGCGGCGACCGAGGTCTTTCCCGACGGCCTGCCGCTGCCCTGTTTCGACTTTACCGACGCGCTGGAGGCGGTGAAGACCGGCAAGGCCGATCGCGCGATCATCCCGATCGAAAATTCGCTGCACGGCCGGGTCGCCGACATCCATTTCCTGCTGCCCGAATCCGGCCTCGCGATCATCGGCGAGCATTTCCTGCGCATCCGCCATGCCCTGATGGCGCTCGGCGGCCGCGACGAGCTGACCGAGGCGATGAGCCATCCCCAGGCTTTGGGCCAGTGCCGCCACTGGTTGCGCGCGCACGGCATCCGCCCGATCGCCTATGCCGATACGGCGGGCGCGGCGGCGCGGGTGGCCGAACTGGGCGACGCCCATGTCGCCGCGCTCGCCCCGGCGCGGGCGGCCGAACTATACGGCCTCAACCTGCTGAGCGAGGACGTGTCGGACGGCGACCACAACATGACCCGCTTCGTCGTGCTGGCGCGCGGCGGACAGCCGCCGGTGGGCGAAGGCCCCTGGATGACCAGCCTGATCTTCGAGGTGAAGAACATCCCCGCCGCGCTCTACAAGGCGATGGGCGGTTTCGCGACAAACGGCGTCAACATGACCAAGCTGGAAAGCTATCAGCGCGGCGGCAGCTTCGCGGCGACTGAGTTCTATTGCGACGTGGTCGGCAAGCCGGGGGACGCCGCGTTCGACCGGGCGATCGAGGAACTGGGCTTCCACAGCAAATGGGTGCGAATGCTGGGCACGTACAAACAGGCGCGCCAGCGGGGATGACGCGGCATCGTCCTTCCCCGCAAGGGAGCAAGGACGTCATTTGCCCCTCACCCCTTCGCCCATTCCTCCAGCAAGCTGTGCGCGATCGCATAGGAGGGCGGCACGGCGAAGCGCGACACATCACCCGCCAGCGCGGCCCGCACCTCCTCGCGCGAGACCCAGATGGCGTCCTCCAGCTCGGTCCGGTCGATGGTCAGCCGGTCGTCCAGCGCGGTCGCGATGCAGGCGATCATGAGGGACGACGGGAAGGGCCAGGGCTGGCTTGCGACATAGCGGACATTCTCCACCCGCACGCCGGCTTCCTCGAACAGCTCGCGCGCGACCGCTTCCTCGATCGACTCGCCGGGTTCCAGGAAACCCGCCAGCGCCGAATACCGCCCCGGCGGAAAGGCGGGCTGGCGGCCGAGCAAGGCGCGGCCGCCATGCTCGGCGATCATGATGACCACGGGATCGACACGCGGGAAATGCTCGGCGGTGCACGACGGACAACGCCGTCCCCATCCCGCGCGGCACGGATGCGTCTCCACGCCGCAGCGCGCGCAGAAGCGATGCCGCGCATGCCAGTCGACCACCGAACGCGCCGCCGCATAGGTCGCCGCCTCGCCCGTCTCCAGCATGTGGAGCGCCGCGATCATCTCGAACGACCGGCCGCTCGCGGGCTCCGTCACCAGCCGTGCGAAATGCGGCACGCCCTGCTCGATCCCGAGCAGGACATGATCCTCGACCGCGTCCGCCGGATCGATCGCGGTCCAGGCCAGCCGCCCGTCCGCCATGTCCGGCGCATAACCGTGGAGCACCAGCCGCCGCGCCGCCGGATCGGCCAGCGCGGCGGTGAAGCCCGCGTCATCGTGACGCAGCGGATCGGCGCGATCGAGCCGCCCGCCGGTAAAGCCGATATCGCTCACCGACGCGCCGCGCGAAAATCCTGATAAAGCGCGGCGGACAGGTCGCGGCGCAGCGGCCAGTGGTCGGCGGGGAAATAATTGACCATCATCGTGCCCCGCAGCCCATGGGTCGGATCGACATAGGTGATCGTCCCGGCCGCGCCGCCCCAGCCATAGGTACCCTTGCCCGGGCCGCCCGGCGTGTCGGCCAGCGTCACCGAACCGCCAGCGCCATAGCCGGTCGGCACCTCGTCGCTGCTGCCGCCGGTCGCGCCCGACACTTTGCCGTAACTGACGCCGGCGGGCAGCAGGTTGGACATGGCCAGCTTTACCGTCTCGGTCTTCATCACGCGGACGCCGTCCACCTCGCCGCCATTCTGCAGCATCTGGAGGAAGCGATCATAATCCCGCGCCGACATGACCAGCCCCGCGCCGCCATAGGGGAAGCTGGGCTGCTGGAGGAAGACCGAGGTGGCCGCCGGATCGACCGGCACCATCCGGCCATCGAGGAAGGTGTAGTTGGTCACCAGCCGGTTCGCGGCCGAGGCGGGAACCTGCCAATAGCTCGACGTCATCTTGAGCGGGGTGAACAGCCGCGTCTGGACGAAGCGTTCGAATGGCATGCCCGACACCTTCTCGACCACCGCCGCCATCACGTCCAGGCCGATGGAATAGCTCCATTTGGTGCCCGGCTCGGCGATCAGCGGCACGGTGGCGACGCGCTCGGCGAATTGCTGGAGATCGGCAGGGCGGGTCGGACGCACCGCCGCCTCGACCTGCGCATTGACGGCGAAGGGCACGATGCCCCGGCTCTCATATTCCTTCAGCAACGGCCCCTTGGTCACGATGCTGTATCCAAGCCCGGCCGTGTGGGTCAGCAGGTTGCGGATCGTGATCGGCCGGGTCGCGGGGCGGCTCTCCAGCGAGGTCTCCGGATCGGTCAGCACCCGCATCTGCTTATAGGCGGGATAGATGTCCGACAGCGGCTCGTCGAGCGACAGCTTGCCGTCCTCGATCAGGATCATCGCGGCCATGGCGGTGATCGGCTTGGTCATCGAATAGACGCGCCACAGCGTGTCCGGGCCAGCGGCCGGCGCGTCGGGCTCCAGCCGGGTCCGGCCCGCCGAAACGAAGATGGGCGGCTTGCCCGGCGCGCCGATCGCGGCGACGACGCCAGGCACCTTGCCCTCGCGGACATAGGTGTCGAACAGCGCCTGGGTGACGGGCAACGCCGTGGCCGGGGCCGTGGCTGGGGCCTGCGCCGTCTGCGCGGCCAGCAAGGTCCGGGCCTGTGGCTGGATCTGCGGCCGGTGCGCAACCTGCGCCACGGCGGAGGCACTCAGAAGGGCGAGCATGGCCCCGCCCGTCAACGTCATACGTCGAATCATCATCCTCAGACCCTTTTCAAACGATCGGCCGCCCGCGCGAACACTGTGGGCAGACCAGCGGTTTCCAGATCGGCGACGGGCCACCACTCGCCCGCCGCCGAATCATCGGGTTCGCCCTCGCTCTTCGCGAGCGCCAGTTCCAGTCCGAAATGCGTGAAGCCATGGACGACCGTATCGTTCAGGATCACCCAGGGCCCCTGCCCCGGCGCCCCGGCCAGTCCGGGCCGCTCATCCTCCCAAGGGCCGGTGGGCAACGCCCGCATCCCGCCCAGCATCCCTTTGGCCGGGCGCCGCACCAGCCAGACCTGCCCCTCCTGCTCGATCCAGAACGCGGTGCCATGGCGACTGGGGCGTTCCTTGCGGGGGGCCTTGGCGGGCAGGGTATCGGCGATGCCCTCGACGCGGGCCCGGCAATCCACGGCCAGCGGGCAGAGCAGGCATTGCGGCTTCTTCACCGTGCAGATGGCCGAGCCCAGGTCCATCATCGCCTGTGCGAAATCCCCCGCCCGCGCCTGGGGCGTAATCCGGTCGGTCGCCGCGCGAATGGCGGGACGCGCGGCGGGCAGCGGAGTCGCGATCGCGAACAACCGCGCCACGACGCGCTCGACATTGGCGTCCACCACCACCGCCCGTTCGCCGAACGCGATCGCCGCGACCGCCGCCGCCGTATAGGCCCCCAGCCCCGGCAGGGCACGCAGGCCCGCCTCCGTCGCGGGGAATTGCCCGCCATGCTCGGCCACCACCGCGCGCGCGGCCTTCACCAGATTGCGCGCGCGGGCATAATAGCCCAGGCCGGCCCAGGCGGCCATGATGGCCTCGTCCGGCGCCGCCGCCAGGCTGGCGATGTCGGGCCAGCGTTCGACCCAGGCGGTAAAGCGCGGCCCCACCGCCGCCACCGTCGTCTGTTGCAGCATCACCTCGGACAGCCAGACGCGATACGGATCGGGCATCTCCCCCGGCCGGGCGCGCCATGGCAGATCGCGGGCATGCCGGTCGTACCAGGCGAGCAGCCGGGCGGCCGGCCCGTCCGTCGAGTCGGGCGATGATGAATGCTTGGCGTCCACCGGCCCGCTATGGCATGGAGCACGGCATGAGCAAGCGCGTCCGCGCCCCCCAGGAGCCGCCTCCCCGTTCCAACCGCCCGCGCGCGGTATCCGAACTGCTGCCCGCGATCGGCGGCGCGGCCTTTCGCCGCTTCGGCTTCGTGCAGAGCGCCATCGTCAGCCGCTGGCCCGATATCGTCGGGCCGCGCCTGTCGACCGCCAGCGCCCCCGAATCGATTCGCTTTCCGCAGGGCGAGAAACAGAACGGCGTCCTGACCCTGGTGGTGCGCGGCGCGCATGCGCCGATGATGCAGCATATCGCGCCCGAGATCATCGAGCGGGTCAACCGCTTCTTTGGCTATCCGGCGGTTGCGCGGTTACAGATCCGGCAGGGCGAGTTGCCCGCCGTGATGCCGCGCCGCGCCGCGCCGCCGCGTCCCCAGCCCGTGCCCCCGGAAATGGGCGAAGGACTGCGCCAGATCGTCGACCCCGAACTCCGGGCCGTTCTCGAATCGCTTGCCGCCGGCGTCGCTGCGACGCGCGGCCTTCCCAAGGTATCGTGATGCGTCTTGTCCTGTCGCTGGCCGCGCTTGGCCTCGGTCTCGCCCTGCCCGCTACCGCCGCGCTGTCGGCGCCCGTCCAGCGCAGGGCCAGCGATTGGACCACGCACATCGCCCAGACGCCCGCCGGGGCCTATGTGATCGGCAATCCGGCCGCGCGCGTGAAGCTGGTCGAATATGTCAGCTATACCTGCCCGCATTGCGCCGACTTCACGGTCAAGTCGGCCCCGGTGCTGAAGGACCGGATGGTCCGTTCCGGTTCGACCAGTGTCGAGATACGCCACTTCATCCGCGACCGGCTGGACCTCGCCGCTGCGCTGGTCGCGCGGTGCGGCGGCGCGGGCCGGTTTGCCGCGCTGCACCAGGCGATGTTCGCGCAGCAGCGCACATGGCTGGAGCGGGGCATGGAGTATGAACAGGCCAATGGCCAGCGGATCGGCACCTATCCCATGGCGGCGCAGATGCGCGCGCTGGCCGAGGGAGCCGGGCTGACCGCGATCGGCAAGGCCGCGGGGCTCACCGATGCACAGATCGGTGTCTGCCTGGGCGATCGCGCCGCCGCCGACCGGGTGGTGGCGATGACCAGTTCCGCGCCCGCCTCGATCGAGGGGACGCCCAGCTTCTTCATCAACGGCAAGCAGGCGGACACCTTCACCTGGGAAGGGTTGCAGCCGCTGCTGCGCGCCGCCGGTGCGCGCTGATTCCTCTTTTCTTTCGGAGCATATGTCGATGAAGTCTCGTCTTCTCCTCCTCGCCCTGTCGGTGTCCGCGCCGCTCGCGCTCGCCGCCTGCGGTGGCAAGGGGGACGCCAACAGCACCGCCCCCGCCGCCTCGCCCGTCGCGGCGGTCGCCGCCCCTGCGGGCAAGGACTGGACCCAGGTCGTCAGCAAGACCGCCGAGGGCTATGTGATGGGCAACCCCAATGCCCCGATCAAGCTCGTCGAATATGGCTCGCGCCTGTGCCCCGCCTGCGGGGCCTTTGCACGCGAGGGCTATGAGCCGCTGACCAACACCTACGTCAAGTCGGGCAAGGTGAGCTGGGAATTCCGCGAGTTCCTGATCCACGGCGCGCCCGACCTGCCCCCGGCGCTGCTCGGCATCTGCGCGGGCGAGGCGACCTTCTTCCCGATCCTGGAGCAGATGTACCAGGCGCAGCAGGGCTTCAACGACAAGCTCCAGGCGATGAGCCCCGACCAGCAAAAGGCGTTGCAGAATGCCAAGCCGGTCGACGTCATCAAGGCGCTGGCCGATCGGATGGACCTGGTCAATTTCGTCAAGCAGCGCGGCATCCCCGAAGCCAAGGCGCGCCAGTGCCTGGCCGACATGACGCAGATCGACCGGCTGACCAAGCAGACCCAGGATCGCGGCGCGGACGGCACGGTGACGGGCACCCCGACCTTCATCCTGAACGGCAAGCCGGTGGCGGGCGCGATCGGCTGGAAGGACGTGGAAGCGGCGCTGAAAAATGCCGGCGCGTAACAGCGCCAGCTTCTGATGCAGGCAAAGGCGGTCGGATGAAGGTCCGGCCGCCTTTTTTCCTGGCCGGAACCAGGCTATCCGCACGCCCCCGGCGAAGACCGGACCTCCGTTGCCACGCGGCTGACGGCGCGCATAGCGATGCGGCGGAGACGACAGCCACACAGAAGCAGTGGCGACGCCCATGTCCCGTCTTGCTCGCATGGCAACTGGACCCCGGCCTTCGCCGGGGTGGCATGGCAAGCGATGGGGGTACCCCCGGTTCGCGCTGAGCAAAGGGCGGCAAGAAGGATATGCGGCAAACGCACAAAGGGCCCGGGGATCACTCCCCGGGCCCTCTTGGCTTTGGGCTCGAATCCCAAGCCGGACCGGTCCCCGGCGCGGCCGAAGCCACGCCGGTTTTCCGAGTTCCGACTTAGAAGTCCATGCCGCCCATGCCGCCCGGCATCGCCGGAGCAGCCGGCTTGTCTTCGGCCAGCTCGGCCACGGTGGCTTCCGTGGTGATGAGCAGACCCGCGACCGACGCCGCGTTCTGGAGCGCGGTGCGGACGACCTTGGTCGGGTCGATCACGCCGGCCGCGACCAGGTTCTCATAGGTGTCGGTCGACGCGTTGAAGCCGAACGAGGTGTCGTTCTGGTCGAGCAGCTTGCCCGACACGACCGCACCGTCATGACCGGCATTCTGCGCGATCTGGCGGACCAGCGCGGTCAGCGACTTGCGAACGATGTCGATGCCGCGGGTCTGGTCGTCATTGACGCCCTTGACGCCGTCGAGCGCCTTGGTCGCGTACAGCAGCGCCGTACCGCCGCCGGGGACGATGCCCTCTTCGACGGCCGCGCGGGTCGCATGCAGCGCGTCGTCGACGCGGTCCTTGCGCTCCTTGACCTCGACCTCGGTCGCACCGCCGACCTTGATGACGGCGACGCCGCCAGCCAGCTTGGCCAGACGCTCCTGGAGCTTCTCGCGGTCGTAATCGCTGGTGGTGTTCTCGATCTGCGCACGGATCGCCTCGGTGCGCGCCTTGATCGCCTCGGCTTCACCCGCACCGTCGACGATGGTGGTGTTGTCCTTGTCGATCGTGACCCGCTTGGCGGTGCCCAGCATGCCGACGGTGACGCTCTCGAGCTTGATGCCCAGGTCTTCCGAGATCAGCTCGCCCGCGGTCAGGATGGCGATGTCTTCCAGCATCGCCTTGCGACGATCGCCGAAGCCCGGCGCCTTGACCGCCGCGACCTTCAGGCCGCCGCGCAGCTTGTTGACGACGAGCGTGGCCAGAGCCTCACCCTCGATGTCCTCGGCGATGATCAGGAGCGGACGGCCCGACTGGACGACAGCTTCCAGGATCGGGAGCATCGCCTGCAGGTTCGACAGCTTCTTCTCGTGGATCAGGATGTACGGGTCGTTGAGTTCGACCGTCATCTTCTCCGGGTTGGTGATGAAGTAGGGCGACAGGTAACCACGGTCGAACTGCATGCCCTCGACGACGTCGAGTTCGAATTCGAGGCCCTTGGCCTCCTCGACGGTGATGACGCCTTCCTTGCCGACCTTTTCCATGGCTTCGGCGATCTTCTCGCCGACTTCACGGTCGCCATTGGCCGAGATGATGCCGACCTGCGCCACTTCCTGGCTGCCCGAAACGGGCTTGGATCGCGACTTGATGTCCTCGGTCACCTTGGCGACGGCGATGTCGATGCCGCGCTTCAGGTCCATCGGGTTCATGCCGGCGGCCACCGACTTCATGCCCTCGCGGACGATCGCCTGGGCCAGGACGGTCGCGGTGGTGGTGCCGTCACCGGCGATGTCGTTGGTCTTCGACGCCACTTCGCGCACCATCTGCGCGCCCATATTCTCGAACTTGTCCTTGAGTTCGATTTCCTTGGCGACGCTGACGCCGTCCTTGGTGATACGGGGCGCGCCGAACGACTTGTCGATCACGACGTTGCGGCCCTTCGGGCCCAGCGTGACCTTGACGGCGTCGGCGAGGATGTCGACGCCCTTCATGATGCGCTCACGCGCGTCGCGCGAAAACTTGACTTCCTTGGCTGCCATGGTGGCTACCCTTTCAATCTGGAATTGTCAGAAAAACGGGAAAGGAACGGTCGCTCAGCCGATGATGCCGAGGATGTCCGATTCCTTCATGATCAGCAGGTCTTCACCGTTCACCTTGACCTCGGTGCCCGACCACTTGCCGAACAGGATGCGGTCGCCGGCCTTGACGTCGAGCGGCGTGACCTTGCCGTCTTCGGCCTTCGCGCCCGAACCGGCGGCGACGACTTCGCCCTCCTGGGGCTTTTCCTTGGCGGTGTCGGGGATGATGATCCCGCCGGCCGTCTTTTCCTCGGCCTCGACGCGACGGACGAGAACGCGGTCGTGCAACGGACGAAAGTTCATTGCCATGTCCCTTTATCTGGCATGTTACACTTTTCTGGCACTCGAGCCATGCGAGTGCCAACGCAGTCGGATATGTGAACCCGCCTCCGGACCGTCAACGACCCCCCGAAAAAATTTTCGACGGGCCGATGCCAAAGACGCGCCGACGCGAAATCGGCAACAGGCCATATGGATAGCATCCGTCACCGGACGCGCGCATGCGTATTGGCCCCATAACACGGGCCATTGCCGCGCCCTCCCGGCTGGGCTAGCGATAGGCGATGACCGATGCTCGCACAGACGCTCTTCCGCCGCCCTCCGCGCTCGACCAGGATTTTCGGAAGCCGGGCAAGCCGGGGCGGCGCAGCGGCTGGCGGCTGGTGGGCGGCGCATGGCGGTTGCTGGTCGGGATCAAGGATCTGCTGGTCCTGGCGGCGATGCTGCTGTTCTTCGGCCTGCTCTTCGCCGCGCTCAACGCCCGGCCGGGAACCAAGCCGATCGGCGACGGCGCGCTGCTGCTCAAGCTGGACGGCCCGATCGTCGAACAGCCCGAGACGATCGCCCCGCTCGCCATGCTGTCGGGCCAGACCCGCGCCCGGCAATATCGCCTGCGCGACGTGGTGCGCGCGATCGACGCGGGCCGCGACGACGCCCGGGTGAAAACGCTGGTCCTCGACCTCGATTCGTTCGGCGGCGCCTATCCTGCGGCGTTGCAGGAAGTGGGCGACGCGATCGCGCGCTTCCGCAAGGGCGGCAAGCCGGTGCTCGCCTATGCCACCGCCTATACCGACGGCGCGTACCGGCTGGCCGCCAACGCCAGCGAGATCTGGGTCAATCCGCTGGGCGGCACGATCTTCACCGGCCCGGGCGGCAACCAGCTTTACTATAAGGGGCTGATCGACAAGCTGGGCGTGACCACCCATGTCTATCGCGTCGGCCGCTTCAAGTCGTTCGTGGAACCCTATATCCGTGCCGACCAGAGCCCCGATGCGCGCGCGGCGTCGCAGGCGCTCTATGGCACGTTGTTCGCCCAATGGCGCGAGTCGGTCGCCAAGGCGCGCCCGAAGGCGCAGATCGACGCCTTCCTGCAACAGCCGGACCGGGTCGTCCTCGCCGCGGGCGGCAACATCGCCGACGCCGACCTGAAGGCCGGTCTGGTCGATAGGCTTGGCGACCGCATGGCCTTTGGCAAGCGGGTGGCGGAGGTCGCGGGTGTCGACAAGCAGAAGCCCGCGGGCAGCTTCCGCACCATTTCCTATGCTGCTTGGGTCCGCGCCAATCCGCTGCCCGCCAAGGGCGATGCGATCGGCGTGCTGACCATCGCGGGCTCGATCGTCGATGGCGAGGCCGGGCCGGGCACGGCGGCGGGCGACACGGTGTCCAAGGCGCTGCTCGACGGGCTCGCCAAGAAGAACCTCAAGGCACTGGTCGTGCGTGTCGACTCGCCGGGCGGCTCGGTCCTGGCCTCGGAACAGATCCGCCAGGCGATCCTGGAGGCCAAGCGCCAGAAGCTGCCGGTGGTCGTGTCGATGGGCGGCCTCGCCGCGTCGGGCGGTTATTGGGTCTCGACCCCCGGCGACATCATCTTCGCCGAGCCGGGCACGCTGACCGGGTCCATCGGCATCTTCGGCATCATCCCGACCTTCGAGAACACGCTGGCCAAGATAGGCGTGACCACCGACGGGGTGAAGACGACGCCGCTGACCGGCCAGCCCGACGTGATGGGCGGGACGACGCCGATGCTCGATTCGATCCTGCAGGCGGGGATCGAGAATGGCTATCGCCAGTTCCTGACCCGCGTCGCCCAGTCGCGCCACATGACGCCCGAAAAGGTCGACACCATCGCGCAGGGCCGGGTGTGGGACGGCGGCACCGCCCGGCAGATCGGGCTGGTCGATCGTTTCGGCACCCTGTCCGACGCGATCGCCGAGGCCGCGCGCCGCGCCAAGCTCGACCCGGCCAAAGTCTATCCGGAATATCTGGAGAAGAAGCCGGGCTTCGCCGCCTATCTGGCCGAAGGGTTCGAGGGCGACGACGACGCGAACCAGGGCGGCGACGTCTTCGCCATCGCCGCGGCCGAACGGCGCGCAGTCGTTGCCCGGGCGCTGGGCGATGTCCAGCGGCTGGTCAGCGGCGGGTCGGTCCAGGCGCGCTGTCTGGAATGCGGCGCGCTGGGACCGATGGCGACGGCGGGCGACCAGAAGCTGCTCGACCTGATCGTCGCGCGGCTGGGGCTTTAGGCCCCGTCCCGTTCCGGCCTTTCGAAGCGCGGGGCTTCCCGCCAGGCCGATCCCTCGAAGCTGGAGACCACACGCCGCATGATCGCCATCCGCGCCGCCCGCCCCGATGACGCCGCCGCCATCGCCGCCATCTATGCCCCGCATGTGCTGGCGGGCGTGGTCTCGTTCGAGACCCAGGCGCCCGACGCGGAAACGATGCGCGCGCGGATGGCCGGGGCGGACGGCCTCTATCCCTGGATCGTCGCCACGTTCCGTGACGAGGACGGTCGCGAGGATGGCGTGATCGGCTATGCCTATGCCGCCCGCTTCCGCGAGCGCGAGGCGTATCGCTGGGTCGTGGAGACGACCATCTATGTCGCCGACGTGTCGCAGCGCTCGGGCGTCGGGCGGCTGTTGTACGAAGCGCTGGTCGACACGCTGACCGCGCAGGGCTTCACCCAGGCGATGGGCGTCATCGCGCTGCCCAATGACGGCTCGATCAAGCTGCACGAAGCGGTCGGCTTTCGCCGCGCCGGCGTGTTCCGCGAGGTGGGGCACAAACATGGTCGCTGGATCGATGTCGGCTATTGGCAGCGCGAGTTGGCGGATCCCACCCCGAACCCGGCCGAACCCCGCCGCTTCACGGAGGTCGGCGTGGTGCGCGACCCGGTATCGACCCGCCACCGCTAAGGCCCCCGGCCTTTCGCCAGCCATGGTCGTGGACGTTCGCGTCTCGGCGGGCTGAACCACGACCCAGGACGAGAGTTTCGCACATCATGGTCAAGCTCATCGGATCGCCGCCCCGCCAGCCGAAACCTCGCCAGCCGAAACCCCACCGGGCGGTGGCGCGCCTGCGCGCCGGACGCCGTGTCGAGATACGCGCCAGGATGGAGATCACCAGCGGCGGTTTGCTGGCGATCGGCGGACTGGTGTCCGCCATTCTGCTGTCGACCGCGGTGCTGGTCGGCACCTCCACCCGGCGCGCGAGCCCCTAGACCGGGGCGGCGTCGGCTCCCGCGCCATAATGATGCCAGGTGAAGATGGCGAGCGCGCTGCGGTGCGGGCGCCAGGCCTCGGCCAGTGCGCGCACCTGTTTTTCCGAGGGGCGCGCATCATGGCCCAGGATCCGGCCCGTCTCGATCTGCACCGCCAGATCGCCCGCGGGCCAGATATCGGTGCGCCCCTCCGCGAACAGCAGATAGACTTCCGCCGACCAGCGCCCGATCCCCTTCACCCGGACGAGCTGCGCGATCGCCTCCTCGTCATCCTCGGGCAGGTCCGCCAGGTTCAGGCGACCGCTGGTCACCTCCTCCGACAGACTGCGCAGATAGCCCGCCTTTTGCCGCGAGATGCCCGCGCCACGCAGTTGCTCGTCGGTCACGCCGTGCATCCGCGTCGGGTCGGTCGCGTCGCCCAGCAAATCGCTCAGCCGCCGCCAATGCGAATCGGCCGAGGCGACCGAAACCTGCTGTCCCAGGATCGTGCGCACCAGCGTCGCATAGCCGCGCTGGCGGACGCGTGGTTCGGGATAGCCGATCCGTCGCAGCGCCGCCGCGATCGCGGGTTCGATCGCGGCCAGCGCATCAAGGCTGGCGCGAATCTGTTCGACACTCAGCCCCATGATGCTTGATCCGCGCGTTCAGGCCCGGCAGAGCCGTCGGCAACAAGGAGAATAGACATGCCCAAGCTTATCGTCGTGACCCGCGACGGGGAAGAACGCGAAATCGACGGCGAGGCCGGCCTGTCGGTGATGGAAGTGATCCGCGACGCGGGCGTGGACGAATTGCTGGCATTGTGCGGCGGATGCTGCTCCTGCGCGACCTGCCACGTCCATGTCGATCCGGCCTTTGCCGACACGCTGCCCGCGATGGGGCCGGACGAGGACGATCTGCTGGATTCGACCAGCGACCGCAACGCGACCTCGCGCCTGGCGTGCCAGTTGCCGTTCGGCGCGGGCCAGGACGGCATGCGCGTCCGGATCGCGGCCGAGGATTGATCGGCCGATAGCGCCGGGCCCTTCGTCGGAACGGGGACCGGCGCCGATGAAGGCGGCGCGCGCCGGGCCGCCGCCTCGCTCTGTTTCCGGCTCTTTTGCCCTTCGCGAGCGGGACGTGTAGATGTCGCCCGGCCATGGCCACCCATCCGCCCGCCGCGACCTCCACCGCACCGCCCCCCGCCTCCGACCCTCTGTCGGTCCGGCCGTTTTTCGAGAACAAGGCGCGCGCCTTCTGGACGCTGCAGGCGGCCGGCTGGTCCGGCTATCTGGTGCTGCGCTCGGTGGTCGGCATCTCCAACGGCTTTTCGCTGGAGAAGATCATCCCGGTCATCATCGAAGCGATCCTGGGCTATTGCATCACCCTGTTGCTCTCGACGCTGTACGGCTATTACCGCCGCATCCCCCGGGTCATGGCGGTCTTCCTGACCCTGGCGACGCTGGCGGCCGCGACCTTTCTCTACGCCGCGCTCAACGCCTTTTCCTTCTCCTTCATCACCACGACGCAGCCGGGCGTCACGGTCACGCTGCTGATCGGCAATCTGTTCATCACCTTCGTCGTGCTGGCGGGCTGGTCGGCGCTCTATTTCGCGATCAACTATTATCTGATCGTCGAGAGCCAGATCGATGAACTCCGCGCGCTCGAGCTTCAGGCCTCGACCGCGCAGCTGGCGATGCTGCGCTACCAGCTCAATCCGCATTTCCTGTTCAACACGCTCAACTCGATCTCCACGCTGGTGCTGCTGAAACAGACCGAGCGGGCCAATGCGATGTTAAGCCGGCTGTCAGCCTTCCTCCGCTACACCTTGGCGAATGAGCCCACGGCGCACGTCACCGTGGCGCAAGAGGTTGAAACGCTGAAACTCTATCTCGAAATTGAAAAAATGCGCTTTGAGGATCGCCTGCGTCCCAGCTTCGAGATCGACCCGCGCGCCGAGCGCGCGCGCTTGCCCTCGCTGCTGCTGCAACCGCTGGTCGAGAACGCGATCAAATATGCGGTCACGCCGCAGGAAGAAGGCGCGGAAATCCGGGTCGATGTGCGGCTTGTCGGGCAACGGGTGCGGATCGCCGTATCGGACACCGGCCCCGGCTTGCACGAAATCCGTCATTCCTCAAGCGTTTCGACCGGCGTTGGGCTGTCCAATATCCGCGAACGACTGGCCCAGGCCTATGGTCCGAACCACCGTTTTGAAACCCGCTCCGCGCCCGCTGGCGGATTCTCGATAGAGATCGAGATTCCGTTCCAGCTTGAGAATGTGAACAGAGAGGCCGCATGACCATCCGCACCATCCTCGTCGATGACGAGTCCCTGGCCATCCAGGGACTGGAGCTTCGGCTCCAGGCGCACGAAGACGTCGAGATTATCGAGCGCTGCTCGAACGGGCGCGAAGCCATCCGCGCGATCAAGACGCACAAGCCCGACCTGGTCTTCCTCGACATCCAGATGCCCGGCTTCGACGGCTTCTCGGTCATCCAGGGCCTGATGGAGGTCGAACCGCCGCTCTTCGTCTTCGTCACCGCCTATTCGGACCATGCGCTGCGCGCGTTCGAGGCGCAGGCGGTGGATTATCTGATGAAGCCGGTCGAAGAGGCGCGCCTCGCCGACACGCTCGACCGGGTGCGCCAGCGGCTGAACGAGAAGCGCGGCGCGGGCGAGGTCGAAAAGCTGAAGGAAGTGCTCGCCGAACATGCCCCCGAGGCGGTGGCCGATCTGAACGAGGGTGGCGAGGTGGCCTCCAGCCGTTTCGAGAAGCTCATCAACATCAAGGATCGCGGCCAGATCTTCCGCGTCGATGTCGACACGATCGAGATGATCGAGGCAGCGGGCGATTACATGGTCATCAACACCGGCGACAATTCGCTGGTCCTGCGCGAGACGATGAAGGATCTGGAAAAGCGGCTCGACCCGCGCCGGTTCCAGCGGGTGCATCGCTCGACCATCGTCAATCTCGACCTGGTCAAGCAGGTGAAGCCGCACACCAATGGCGAATGCTTCCTGCTGCTCGAATCGGGCGCGCAGGTGAAGGTGTCGCGCAGCTATCGCGACGTGGTCGCGCGTTTCGTCCACTGAGGCATGGCATCCGCCCCCGACAAGGGGGCGGGCAGCCGCCGTGGGCCGGTCGGCATCCCTGTCCCTGGCGGACGCCGTGTCGCGGTTAGCGCAGGCCCAGCATCTTGTGGGTCTGCAACGTCAGGCGCCAGCGCGGCCGCTCCAGCACCTGCGCGATGCAGGCCTCGCGATGGGCATCGGCCTGCGGATCGTCGAGCGGCTGGAGCAGATGGTGGCGAAAGTCCCAGTCTTCCAGGTCCACCGGATCGAGCCCCGCCTGCGGCCACACCAGCTTCAATTCATCCCCCGCGCGCTGGACGACCTCGGACCCCGCCTTGGGGCTGATGCATATCCAGTCGAGTCGCGGATGCGCGGCAAGCGTGCCGTTGCTCTCGATCGCGATGAAGAAGTCCGCCGCGTGCAGCGCGTCGACCAGCGCATCGTCGACCTGCAACATCGGTTCGCCGCCGGTCAGCACGACGAAGCGTTCGCTGCGCGACTCGCCCCAGAATGCCTCGACCGCCGAGACCAGCGCGGCGGCGCCGGCGAATCGCCCACCGCCCAGCCCGTCGACGCCGACGAAATCGGTGTCGCAGAAGCGGCAGATCGCACTCGCCCGGTCCTGCTCGCGCCCCGACCACAGGTTGCAGCCCGCGAAGCGGACGAATACCGCGCGCCGCCCGGCCTGCACGCCCTCACCCTGGAGCGTCAGGAACATTTCCTTGACGGCGTAGCTCACCGGTTCAGCCCTGCGGCTCGACCGCGTAGGCGGTGGGATCGGGGATACCCGCTTCCGCAAAGCCCTTGGACCGCAGGCGGCAACTGTCGCAGCGCCCGCAATGCAGGCCACCGGGCGCCGGATCATAGCAGGACCAGCTCATGCCCATGTCCACGCCAAGCCGCGCGCCTTCGCGCACGATGTGGGCCTTGGTCATGTGCTGGAGCGGGGCGTGGATCTTGAAGGGCTGTCCTTCGACCCCCGCCTTGGTCGCGATTTCGGCCAGCCCCTCGAACCCGGCGATGAATTCGGGACGGCAATCGGGATAGCCCGAATAATCGAGCGCATTCACCCCGATGAACAGGTCGCGCGCGCCCGCCGCCTCGGCCCAGCCCAGCGCCAAGCTGAGGAAGATCGTGTTGCGCGCGGGCACATACGTCACCGGAATACCCGGCTGGACGCCGTCCTTGGGCACATCGATATCGGCGGTCAGCGCCGACCCGCCGAACGCCGACAGGTCGAGCGGCAGGACGATATGCCGTTCCGCCCCCAACGCGGCCGCGATCCGGCGCGCGGCGGCCAGTTCGACCTGATGCCGCTGGTTATAATCCACCGACAGCGCCAGCACGCGATAGCCTTGGGCCTTGGCCGAAGCGGCGGAAATCATCGAGTCCAGGCCGCCCGATACGAGGACGACCGCCAGGGGAGCAGAAGATGTCATGATGGGCGCGACCGCTACGCCGTTATGCCGCCGGTTGCAATGGCGCGCGCGAAGGAACGGAAAAGACACGAAAAAACGGGGCCGCCCGGCAAACCGCGCGACCCCGCGAAAGGGCCAGAACCGGACATGCTGTGACCCGGTCGAGGGAGAATCCGCTGCGAAACAGCGTATGGCGGCCTAGGCCAAGACCCGTGAAGATCGCGTTAAGGCCGACGCCGGTCGCGTCAGTTCTTGAGCTTCCATCCCTTGCGCAGCAGCGCGTAGCACAGCAGCGCCAGCGCGACGTCGATCGCCAGCACGATCACGCCGCCCAGCAGCACCGGCGAGTCCGCGAGCCCGAGAAAGCCGTAGCGAAAGCCCGAGATCACGTAGAAGAACGGGTTCGCATGGCTGATCGCGCGAAACGCCGGGGCGAGGCCGTCGACCGAGTAGAAGGTGCCCGACAGCAGCGACAAAGGCACGACCACGAAATTGGTGACCGCCGCCGCATGGTCGAACTTCTCCGCCCAGATCGAGGTCAGCACGCCCAGCAGCGCCAGGAACACCGATCCCAGCAGGCCGAACCACAGCACCGCCAGCGGCATATGCGGCGCGACATGCACCCCCGGCCAGAGCAGCATCGCCACCCAGACAGTCAGACCCACCAGCACCGCGCGGGTGACGGCGCCGCCAACCAGCGCGGCCAGCAGCTCGGCGGTGGACAGCGGCGGCATCAGATAATCGACGATCGTGCCCTGGATCTTGCCGACCAGCAGCGAGAAGCTGGCATTGGCGAAGGCATTGTTCATCATGCCCATCACGATCAGGCCCGGCGCGATGAAATCGGCGAACGGCACCTGGAGCCCCGCCACCGGCACCGCATGGCGGCCACCCAGCGCGGTCGTGAAAATGATGAGGTAAAGCAGCGTGGTGACCGCGGGTGCCCAGATCGTCTGGAGCTGCACCTTGAAGAACCGGCGCACCTCCTTGATATAGAGGGTTCGCAGGCCGCCCCAGTTGACGTTCCGGATCACGGGCACACCAGGGGCGGCGCGCACGGCCGACTGGATTTCGCCGATTGGGGGCTGGCTGCTCATCGCGATAGCGCGTAACCGCTGCCGCGCCCGCCCGCAACCCGGCGCGACGAACTGAGTGAGGAAAGGTGTATAATGTCCTGGACCGATGAGCGGATCGAAACGCTCAGGACGATGTGGGAAGCGGGACAGACCGCCAGCCAGATCGCCGAAGCATTGGGCGGGGTCAGCCGCAACGCGGTGATCGGCAAGGCGCATCGCCTGGGTCTTCAGGCGCGTCCGTCGCCGGTGAAGGCGAACGAACCCGCCCCCGTCGAAGCCCCCGCTCCGGCCCCGGCCGCCGCGCCGCCACCACCGCCGCCCGCGCCGGAACCCGAACCCGTGCGCGCCGAACCCGCGCCGGTCGCGGCGGCCGAACCCGCGCCCGAGCCGGTGCGCGAGCCCCAGCCGGTGCTGCGCTCCGTCGGCCCCGGCGGCTTCGTCCGCCAGTCGCCGGGCGAGCAGCAGCCCCCGCCCTCGCCCGCCCCGCCGCGTCGCCTGGTCCCGGCCAAGCCGAGCGCCGAGATTGCGGGCAAGACCTCGCTGCTCGACCTGAACGACCGCATCTGCAAATGGCCGATCGGCCATCCGGGCGAACCCGATTTCCATTTCTGCGGCGAGAAGGTGAACCCCGGTTTCCCCTATTGCGTCGAGCATTGCGGCCACGCCTATCAGGCGCAGCTTCCCCGCCGCGATCGCCGCCCACCGCCGCCGCTGCCCTTTGGCGGCCCGCGCGTCCGCTAAACGTCACGCCGTGACCCGAAAGCCCGCCGGTTTCGCGACCGGCGGGCTTTTTGCTGTCCGGCGAGAGCATTGCACGAAACCGGGGAGGCTCGCGGGCAAGCCGAACCGATCGCAGAGCCGGCCTGCGCCGCAAGTCCGATCCGGCCCAGTGGAAGCCGCGATGGGGAAAGGCGTCATTGCCGAGCGGGGCCGGGGCCGGCCATGAATTCACCCCTGGACAAGAGGCGTCGGCCCGCGTCGGAGCGATCGTGGCGCAGCGAGGCGAGTCCCACCCGACCGCCGCATTGCCCACCAGCCGTCAGCCCGCCAACGGCCCACGCCATATCGCGCATTGCTCCTGTCACACACCCGCGCCATAGCCATGCCCGTGACCCGCCATCCTGCTCTTATCGCGCTGATCGCCGGCGCGCTTGCCGCCTGCGGCTTCGCCCCGCTCGACCTGTGGCCGCTGATGATCGCCGGGCTGATCGTCCTGCTGTCGGTGGTATGGACCGCGCCCAGCCTGCGCGGCGCGCTGTGGCGCGGCTGGGCCTTCGGGCTGGGCCATTTCACGGTCAACAACAACTGGTTCCAGCACGCCTTCGACTTTCAGGACAAGATGCCGCCCGTGCTGGGCTATTTCGCGGCGGTCGGGCTGGCGCTCTATCTCGCGTTGTTCCCGATGGCGGCGGCGGGGCTCGCCTGGCGCTGTCGGCGGAGGCACGCCGATGCCTCCTATGTGCTGATCTTCGGCGCGGCGTGGATCGCGACCGAGTATCTGCGCGCGCGGCTGTTCACCGGCTATGCTTGGGATCCGGTCTCGGTCGTCTGGCTGCCGGTGATCGGCGTGGCGCGGATGAGCGCCTTTGTCGGCACCTATGCGCTGTCGGGGCTGACGGTGGTGCTGGCGGGCGCGATCTGGCTGGCGTTTCGGCGGCACTGGCGGCTGGCGGCCGTCATGGTGCCCGCGACTGGGCTGGCCGCGCTGTCCGCCCCGCTCACCCGTGCGCCCGAACCGGCGGCCGATGCGCCGCTGGTTCGCGCCGTCCAGCCCAATGTCGCGCAGGACCAGCGTGGCGAAAGCGACGGGCCGCTGCTGCTCGACCGGCTGACCGCCCTGTCGGGACAGCCCGGCCCCCGCCCGCGCCTCATCGTCTGGCCCGAAGGCGTCGTTCGCGACATGATCGAGGACGGCTATCCCGAATGGGCCTATTTCGGGTTCAACTACGCGCCGCCCATCTGGACGCGACGGCGCATCGCCACCGTGCTCGGCCCGCGCGACACCGCGCTGGTCGGGGGCACCGCACTCTATTTCTCACCCGATCGCCGCCGCGTGACCAGCGCGACCAACAGCGTGTTCGCGATCGATCGGCAGGCGCGGATCACCGGTCGCTACGACAAGGCGCATCTGGTCCCCTATGGCGAATATCTGCCCATGCCCTGGCTGCTCAAACCGCTGGGGTTGGCGCGCCTGGTGCCCGGCGACATGGATTTCACCCCCGGCCCCGGGCCGCGCAACCTGCGCGCTCCCGGCTTCGACGCGGTCGGCGTGCAACTCTGCTACGAAATCATCTTCTCGGGCGAGGTAGTGGACGAGGCGCATCGCCCGCGCCTGCTCTTCAACCCGTCCAACGACGCCTGGTTCGGCCGCTGGGGCCCGCCCCAGCATCTGGCGCAGGCGCGGATGCGCGCGATTGAGGAAGGCCTGCCCATCCTGCGCTCGACGCCCAACGGCATTTCCGCGATCATCGCCGCCGATGGCCGGCTGGTCGCCACCGTCCCGCACCTGACCGCCGGCGCCGCGGAGGCTCCGCTGCCCGTCACCCTGCCCCCCACCGTCTTTTCGCGAATGGGCAACATGCTCGCGCTCATCCTCGCCATGGCGCTGGCCGCGATCGGCGTTGCCATACGCCGCCGCGCTCGCTAGGACCGATATAAAGCTATCTTTATATTGTTATGAGGACGGGAATGCGTAGCTCGTACATCTTCACCTCGGAATCGGTTTCCGAAGGCCATCCCGACAAGGTCGCCGACCAGATCAGCGACTCGATCGTCGACCTGTTCCTGTCCAAGGATTCGGAAGCGCGCATCGCGTGCGAAACCCTGACCACCACCAACAAGGTCGTGCTGGCGGGCGAGATCCGCTGCAAGGGCGTGTTCGAGAACGACCATTGGGCCGAGGGCGCGCTGGAAGAGATCGAGCGGACCGTGCGCGCTACCGTCAAGCGGATCGGCTATGAGCAGTCGGGCTTCCACTGGGAGACGTTCGACTTCTCGAACAACCTGCACGGCCAGTCGGCGCATATCGCGATGGGCGTGGACGAGAGCGGCAACAAGGACGAGGGCGCTGGCGACCAGGGCATCATGTTCGGGTACGCGACCAACGAGACCCCCGGCCTGATGCCCGCCACCCTGTATTACAGCCACAAGATCCTGGAAAAGATGGCGGCCGACCGCCACTCCGGCGCAGCCCCCTTCCTGGAGCCCGACGCCAAGAGCCAGGTGACGCTGCAATATGAAAACGGCGTGCCGGTCCGCGCGACCGCGATCGTCGTGTCGACCCAGCACTCGGCCGAACTGTCGAACGAAGCGGGTCAGACCAAGTTGCGCGACTATGTGAAGTCGGTCCTGACCGAGGTGCTGCCCGAGGGCTGGCTGCCCGAGGACAAGCAGATCTATGTCAACCCGACCGGCCTGTTCGAAATCGGCGGCCCCGACGGGGACGCCGGCCTGACCGGCCGCAAGATCATCGTCGACACCTATGGCGGCGCGGCCCCGCATGGCGGCGGCGCGTTCAGCGGCAAGGACCCGACCAAGGTCGACCGTTCGGCGGCCTATGTCGCGCGCTACCTCGCCAAGAACGTCGTCGCGGCGGGCCTGGCCAAGCGCTGCACCATCCAGCTCTCCTACGCGATCGGCGTGGCCGAGCCGCTGTCGGTCTATGTCGACCTGCACGGGACCGGCACCGTCGAGGAAGCCAAGCTGGAAACCGCCCTGCCCAAGCTGGTCCGCCTGACGCCGAAGGGCATTCGCGAGCACCTCAAGCTCAACGCGCCGATCTATTCGAAGACCGCCGCTTATGGCCACTTCGGCCGTGAGGCGGAAGGCGCGCTGTTCACCTGGGAAAAGACCGATCTGGTCGATCAGATCAAGGCCGCCGTCGCCGCCTGATCGCGCTCCGGCTTCGTGAATCGAAAGGCCCGCGCGGGGATAGCCTCGCGCGGGCCTTGTCTTTTACGGCTCTCGTGTCTCGATCACAGACCGCCAAAACAGCCGCTGGCATGATGCTTGTGAGCACGCCGACCGACATCGTCGTCCTCCTATCCCGTGGCACGGCGTTTCAGCGCGACCCGCACCGGCGACGGACGAGAGCGTCGCCCGGACGATCGTTCCGCTATTCGCGCGTCTCGCCCTGCACCTGGCCATGCGCCAGCAGCGTGAACAGCCCCGCGCCACCGACCAGATTGCCCAGGATCGCCGGGATCAGCAGCCCGAACACCGCGCGGCCCGCCTCCACTCGCCCGGTAAAGAACAGCAGGAAGGTTTCGTCCGCGCCGACGATCGAATGGCTGAACCCGGCGACCGCGATGACATAGGTCAGCGCGAGGATGATCCAGAAGGCCTGGCTGCGCGCATTGGGCAATATCCAGGCGAGGATCGCGATCATGAACCCCGCAGGGATGGCGTTGACGAACGTCTCCCAGCCCCCCAGCGCCAGGATGCGCCCTGACACCACGATCATCGACTCGCGCAGCCCCGCATCGCCCAGCACGCCGCCCGCGACCATCGCGGCCGCCAGGGCGGTGCCGATCAGGTTGGCCGCCAGCACGATCGCCCATAGCCGCAAGGTCCGCGCCAGCGCCGAGCGCGATGGCCGCGTGACCAGTGGCAGCATGGCGGTGATCGTGCTTTCGGTGAACAATTGCATCCGGCCGAGGATCACCACCATGAACCCCACCGGATAGCCGAGCGCGGCGATCAGGGGGCGCCATGGCGTATCGGGCAGCGCCAGGTGGAACGCGCCCTCCGCGACCAGCGAACTGTGGATCGCGATCCCCGCCGCCAGCCCCGACCAGAACAGCGCGCCTGCCGGGCGGTCGAGTTCCGCCTCCCCTTCCTCACGCACGGCGCGGTGGAGTTCCTTGGCATCGGCGGCCTTTCCGGCCTGCCCGCGCGGTGCATCGGTGTGATCGGTCATGTGGAGGCGCAACGAGCGAGCCCGCCCTTGGCTCCCGCCCCCTCCCCGCGCTAAGGGCCCTGGCGATGAACGATCCGACGACGATCCGCCGCCTCTACGGCCGGCGACAGGGACACAAGCTGCGCCAGGGTCAGGCGGCGCTGGTCGAAACCATGCTGCCCGACCTGAGCGTACCCGAGGAAGGCCCGCTCGACGCGATGCGGCTGTTTGGCGACGATCGCTCCTTGCAGGTCGAGATCGGCTTTGGCGCGGGCGAGCATCTGGCCGGACAGGCCGAGGCGACGCCCGGCACCGGCTTTATCGGCTGCGAACCCTTCCTGAACGGCGTGGTCGGCGCGCTGGGCCATATCCGCGACCGCGACCTCGCCAATATCCGGCTGCACATGGGCGACGCGCTGGAGGTGATCGAGCGGCTGCCCGATGCCAGCCTGGACCGCGTCTATCTGCTCCACCCCGATCCCTGGCCCAAGGCGCGCCATGCCAAACGGCGGATGATGAACCACGGCCCGCTCGACACCATCGCGCGCAAGCTGAAGAGCGGCGGTGAATTCCGGCTGGGCACCGACGACCCGACCTATTGCCACTGGTCGATGATGATCATGAACGCACGGCAGGACTATGTCTGGCAGGCGCGCACCCCGCACGACTTTCTGACACGCCCGGCCGACTGGCCCGAAACCCGCTACGAACGCAAGGCCCGCCGACATGGGCATGAGGTGTGGTATTTTCGCTATATCCGCCAATAGGCGGCGTATCGGATTCCGATCGACAACAGGCTGGTCCGCGCCCTCTGCCCGAAGCGCCCCGCTTCCGCGACGCGATGCGATGCCAACTCCGTGTCGATCCCGGTTGGCAGAGGCTTTGCCCGCGCGATAGACGGCGCGTCCGATGAAGCGATGGAGAGCAGGCAGATGGTGGACGATAGCTGGGGCGTGTCGCGGCCGAATGGCGGGCTGCGGGTGCGGACCAACGGCAGTCTGGAAGAGCGCGCCGCCGCGCGGGCCAGGGCGCGGGACGAACGGGCCGCGGCGCGGTCCAGCCTGATGGCCGAGCGGATCGATGCGCGCGCAGCCTTTCGCGCCCGTGAGACGGAAACCCGCGAACGCGAGCGTATCGAGCGCCGCGAACAGGAAATGGCCGCCGCCGCGCGCGATCCCCATGCCGTCGCCGCCAAGCGCCATCGCACGTCCGGTCGCAAGGATGTGGTGCGCGAACAGCGCGATACGCGCGGCTATGCCACGCTGGTGGATGAAGGGCGGATCCGCGAACTCGCCAAGCGCGGCGCGTCGCTCGGCGGCCTGGCCAGCGCCTTCGGCATAGCGCAGGACGAGGTCGAGGCGATCCTGGCGAGCGCCGAATAGCCCTTTCGGCACCCGCCTGTATCGATGATCGGGCGATCGCCCCTTGCGGCGGGCGTCCGGGCACGTCACCATCCATCCGCATGCCGACCTTGCCCGCCGTCACCACCATCGCCCAGACCATCCAGCTGTCGCTCGCGCCGGTCTTCATGCTGGCGGCGATCGGCCAGTTGCTCAACGTGCTGGCCGGGCGGCTGGCCCGCGTGATCGACCGCGCCCGCGCGCTGGAGATGATGATCCACAAGATCGATGACGGCCCGGACCGGCTGCGCCACAAATGGGAATTGCGGTTGCTCGACCGGCGCATGTCGATCATCAACGCCGCGCTGTTCCTGGCGGTGTCCAGCGCGGTCATGGCCTGCGTCGTCATCGCGGGGTTGTTCATCGCCAATATCTTCAAGATCCATATCGGCACCTGGATCGCGAGCGCCTTCATTCTGGCGGTCTGCCTGCTGATCCTGTGCCTGACCGCATTCATGGTCGAGGTGCGGATCTCGCTGCGGGCGATTCACGTGCGCAAGGAAATCCTGAACGGATGACGCGGGGTGGAGCGGCGCGCTTTGCGGACGATCATGGCCATCGCCGGCGACCGGGGTCCGCCTGTCGGGTCGATGGCGGACGGATCATGACAGGACGCATCGGGGCATGACCGCCATCCGCTGGATCGCCAGGACGCTTGCGCTCATCATGATCCTGGGCGGTCTCATCGCGACGATCGCGCCGCATTATCTCGACCGGCTCTATTATGACGGGCCGGAGAGCGGCCATTATGATGGCGACCACTTCTTCAACCCCGATGGCGATGCCGACACGCTGCACCTCCCGACGCGGGGTGGCCGCGCCCGCTTTCTGTGGCGACAGTTGACCGGCGATGATGGGCGCCCCGCCTGGCCCGAGTCCGTGCCGGTCCATGCCTCCCGCCCCGTCGCGCGGGTCGAGGGACAGCGCATGATCGCGACCTGGATCGGCCATGCCACGGTGCTGGTGCAGACCCAGGGGCTCAACATCCTGACGGACCCCATTTATGCCGAGCGCGCGGGGCCGTTCGGCTTCGGTCCCAAACGGGTGGCGGCACCCGGCGTGGCGCTGGCCGACCTGCCGAAGATCGACCTGATCCTCATCAGCCACGATCATTACGATCATCTCGACCAGCAGACGCTGAAAACATTGTGGCAGCGCGACCGGCCGCTCATCCTGACCAGTCTGGGCAATGACAGCGTTATCGGACAGGTCGGCGTCCCCGCCACCGCGCTCGACTGGGGACAGGAGCGGACGGTCAGGCCGGGCGTGTCGGTGGTGGTGACACGCAACCATCATTGGGGCAGCCGCTGGTTCACCGACCGCAACCGCGCGCTCTGGTCCAGCTTCGTGGTGCGGCTGCCGGGTGGCAATATCTTCTTCGCGGGCGACACCGGCATGGGCGACGGACGCTGGCCCGAGGAAGCCGCCAAGCTGGGGCCCGTGCGCCTCGCGCTGCTGCCGATCGGGGCGTTCCGCTTCGTCCCCGGCCAGATGGCATCGGGCAGCCATATCGGCCCGGCCCAGGCGGTCCAGGTTTTCGAGCGACTGAGGGCATCCACCGCGATCCCGATCCACTGGGGCACGTTCCGCCTGTCCTATGAGGGCTATGACACCCCGCCCAGGCTGCTGGACGCCGCGATGCGCTGCTCCTGGACACGGATGTCTCGGCCGGGCGCGCGGTTCTCCGCCGTGCCCCTGGGCACGCCGATGACCATTGGACCGGTTCCTGTGATACCGCCATCCGTCATCGCGCTGCCTGACCGAACGAGCGATGCCGAAATGCGGCGCTGTCTGGATATGCCGCAGATTCGCGCTCTGCGATAAAGACTATATCCCGTTTGGCTTTCCGCGCCGCTACATCCGAAAGGGACTATATTTTGGATGAAACTGTTTCATGATAGCGAACACTCTATGGACTAATTGATCGTACATCTTCGTTGCCAAAAAATTTGGCTAATGGAGAGTCACGATGAATTACAACACGTTCGACGAATCCGAAGCTGATCGCCGACCGGCCGGACCGATCGGGTCCGGCCGGTTTCCTTGATGGGAAATACCGAACGCAGGGTGACGAAACAGGAACAGACACCCATATTCCCCCCATGGCGATTCAGATCCGCACCACCCTCGACGAGCCCGAAACCGGGGTCAGCTTCATCCCCCATCGCCCGTCCCGCCCGGACAAGGCCGAAGGCGGCAAGCGATTCGAGCTGGTGAGCGACTATACCGCCAGCGGCGACCAGCCTGCGGCCATCGCCGAACTCACCGCCGCCGCGCGCGCAGGCGACAAGGATCAGGTGCTGCTGGGCGTCACCGGATCGGGCAAGACCTTCACCATGGCCAAGGTGATCGAGGAATTGCAGCGCCCCGCCCTCATCCTCGCGCCCAACAAGATCCTCGCCGCGCAGCTCTATGGAGAGTTCAAGAGCTTCTTCCCCAACAACGCGGTCGAATATTTCGTCAGCTATTACGATTATTATCAGCCCGAAGCCTATGTGCCCCGGTCCGACACCTATATCGAGAAGGAAAGCTCGATCAACGAGTCGATCGACCGGATGCGCCACTCGGCCACCCGCGCGCTGCTGGAGCGGGACGATGTCATCATCGTCGCCTCGGTATCGTGCCTTTACGGCATCGGCTCGGTCGAAACCTATTCGGCGATGATCTTCGACCTGAAGAAGGGCCAGAGCGTCGACCAGCGCGAGATCATCCGCAAGCTCGTCGCACTCCAGTATAAGCGCAACGATGCCGCCTTCATGCGCGGCAATTTCCGGGTGCGCGGCGACAATCTGGAAATCTTCCCGTCGCATTATGAGGATTCGGCGTGGCGCGTGTCCTTCTTCGGTGACGAGATCGAGGAGATCGTCGAGTTCGACCCGCTGACCGGCAAGAAGGTCGCCAGCCTCAACTCGGTGCGCATCTACGCCAACAGCCACTATGTGACGCCGGGCCCGACGATGAAACAGGCGGTCGAGGCGATCAAATTCGAGTTGACCGAGCGGCTGAAGGAGTTGGAGGCTGAGGGCAAGCTGCTGGAGCGCCAGCGGCTGGAGCAGCGG
Organism: Facivitalis istanbulensis; assembly: GCF_040560405.1. Taxonomy (NCBI): domain Bacteria; kingdom Pseudomonadati; phylum Pseudomonadota; class Alphaproteobacteria; order Sphingomonadales; family Sphingomonadaceae; genus Facivitalis; species Facivitalis istanbulensis. Next base: position 191,234 of record NZ_JAVSCQ010000003.1, on the reverse strand, counting down.
ACCAACTTCGACCTGGAGATGATCGCGGCCACGGGGTCGTGCAATGGGATCGAGAATTACAGCCGTTTCCTGACCGGCCGCCTGCCCGGCGAGCCGCCCCCCACGCTGTTCGAATATCTGCCCGAAAACGCGGTGCTGTTCGTCGACGAGAGTCATGTCACCATCGGCCAGATCAACGGCATGTCGCGTGGTGACCATCGGCGCAAGATCACGCTGGCCGAATATGGCTTCCGCCTGCCGTCCGCGATCGACAACCGGCCACTACGCTTCAACGAATGGGACGCGATGCGCCCGCAGACGGTCAGCGTGTCCGCCACCCCCGGCAACTGGGAGATGGAGCAGACCGGCGGCGTCTTCGTCGAACAGGTCATCCGCCCCACCGGGCTGATCGACCCGCCGGTCGAGATCAAGCCGGTCGAGGAACAGGTGCAGGACCTGATCGTCGAGGCACGCAAGACCACCGAGCTGGGCTATCGCACCCTCGTCACCACGCTGACCAAGCGGATGGCGGAAGACCTGACCGAATATATGCACGAGGCGGGGATCAAGGTCCGCTACATGCATTCCGACGTCGAGACGCTGGAGCGTATCGAACTGATCCGCGACCTGCGGCTGGGCGTGTACGATGTGCTGATCGGCATCAACCTGCTGCGCGAGGGGCTGGATATCCCGGAATGCGGGCTGGTCGCGATCCTCGACGCGGACAAGGAAGGCTTCCTGCGCTCCGAAACCTCGCTGATCCAGACGATCGGGCGCGCCGCGCGCAACGTCGATGGCCGCGTGATCCTCTATGCCGACCGGATCACCGGATCGATGGAGCGCGCCATGTCCGAAACCTCGCGGCGTCGCGAGAAGCAGATGGCGTATAATGCCGAACATGGCATCACGCCGCAGACGATCCGGCGCCAGATCGGCGACATCATCGCGCATGTGGCGTCGGGCGACCAGGTGACGGTGCCGATCGACGAGGGCCGTCCGCACATGGTCGGCCATAACCTGCGCGCCTATATCGAGGACCTCGAAAAGAAGATGCGCAAGGCCGCCGCCGACCTCGAATTCGAGGAAGCGGGCCGGCTGCGCGACGAGATCCGCCAGTTGGAGAACGAGGAACTGGGCCTGCCCGTCGACGAGCAAAAGGCGCCGATCATGGGCCGCTCCAACGAGGGCAAGCCGGGGACGCGCAAGACCCGGTTCGGCAAGAGCAAGACATTCGCGAGCGGGCGAAAGGCGAACTGAGCGCCTTTGCCCGACGCGATCCGCCGATACGCCCCGCCCCGTCAGCGGACGCTACTTATCCCAGGTCGAGATTCTCGGTCGTCACGCCATAATAGCCCGCGACGCGATCGGCATAGGCCTGGTCGAACACCGGCGCATTGTTGGCCCAGCTCGGCCCGCCTTCCAACTGGCGGCGATCGACGGTGATGACATATTGGTCGCCGACCGGATCATATTGCAGCAGGCTGAACGGCACGGGGTAAAAGCTCTTGCCCATGCCCAGGAAGCCGCCCAGCGCCAGCACCGCATGGGTCACGCGACCCGACCGCTTGTGGACCATGAAGGAATAGACGCTGCCGATCGTATCACCATCGCGGCTGTCCAGCTTCAGCGTGTTCGCCACGTTGGACTGGACCAGGATCAGGGTGGGGGTATCGCTGTCGCTCATTCTTAACCTCCGTTTAGGGGCCAGAACCCGCAACCGGGAGCGCGGGTTCCGATGCCCGTCGCCCCGGCACGGCCCGTCGCACCCCAGGGTTGAGCGTCGGCCCCGCCTCGCCCATAGGCTGGGAACGATGCGTCGCCTGTCCCTTGCCCCCTTCGCCCCCCGCCTGGTGCCGATTCTGGCGCTGGCCGCCGGTCTGTCCGGCTGTATCCCCGCCACGCCGCGCCCCGAAGCGCCAAGGCCGGTGCATCCCGCGCCTGCGCCGACCACGCCGCCCCCACGCCCGGTCCTGACCCAGGACTGGCGCGACTGGCCGCTCACGCCGGGCGACTGGCGCTATCTCCGCGACGCGCAGGGCACGCATGCGACCTTCGGCCAGCCGGGCGCGCCAAGCCTGATCCTGAGCTGCGACCTGCGCGCGCGGCAGATCCATATCGGCCGCCCGGGCGCGGTGCCCGGATCGCTGACCATCCGCACCTCCAGCACCGTCCGCGCACTGCCATCCAGGGCCTCGGCAACGGGCGCGACCGTGACGCTCGCCGCCGCCGATCCCCTGCTCGACGCAATGGCCTTCAGCCGGGGACGCTTCACGATGGAACAGGCGGGACAGACAACGCTGGTCATCCCGGCCTATGCCGAGATCGGGCGCGTGATCGAGGATTGTCGAGGGTAACCCGCCCTGGTCCGGCGAGCGCAGGATAGTCGGCCAAACGCCATCGCAATACAAGTCTTGTTTATGGCTTTTGGCGTGCGCACATTGCCAGTGCGCTTCTTGAAGGGCGCGTTGGCTATCCACTTAGCGAAAGGAGGTGATCCGATGTCTCATGGTTCAGCAATGGGGTCGGTTCAGTTCGTTCGGGGGACCGGCTTCTGACATTGATGGACGCGACCGGGGGGTATTCTCCTCCAATCAACGGTCGTGCCCGGATGTCGTGAGGCCCGCATGGTCTCCCGGGCTGGAGCTCTCCGGCCGCTGACCATGTTTAGGGGTTGCCGGGTCGTCGCGATGACGCCCCGGCAGCCTCTTTTCATTTCGGCTGGAGACGATGCGCGCGTCGTCCATCATCCGCCATCCTGCGTCGTCCATCATCGCGCGACGCCATCGGGCAAGCCGCCGCGACACATCCTTCCCCGCAAAAAAACACCCCCACCGGATCGGGATCCGGCAGGGGTCAGGTGGGGTAACAGCGTTCGGTCAGCGCGCGGCCGGTTTCACCGCGCGGACGATATCATCCCAGGCCAACAGCTTGAAATTCTGGGCCAGGGGGGCGTTCTCGCCATCCTGCACCACCATCAGGCCGCCCGGAAAAGCCGGACCGAAATCGCCCAACGCGACTTCGATACCGTCGGTTTCGCTGGTCGCGCCATAGCGGCCCGCCACGACGCGGAAGCGGCCGGCATAGGCACCGTCCGACAGGCGGTAGAGGGTATAGGCGCTGTCGCCCTGGCTGGAGGCGACCAGATAGCCGCCATCCTTGCCCTCGGCGGCGATGGCCAGGCCTTCGACATCGGCGAACAGCGTCCGTCCATCGACCTTGGCGACCATCACCGGCGGGGATGCCGCGCCGGCCATGGGATCGATGCGCCAGATGCCGACATCTTCCTCCGCGACATAGAGCTGGCCGGTGCGATCATCGACCACGCAGCCTTCGGACTGGGTCGCCAGTTTCAGCGGCCGGGTGACCGGACCCGCCGCCCCGGCCATCGACAGCGCCACCTGCTGCACCGCGCCGTCCTTCAGCACGACGAAGCCATAGGGACGGCCACCGATCATCCCCATGCACATGCCATAGGCCTCGCCCGCTCCCACCGGCACCTTGCCGATCGGGGTCAGCCGGGCCTGCGCGGTGTCGAGCCGGAACAGCGCGATCGCGGCCTGCGCCTTGTCGCTGCGGTCGGAGGCGGCGACCAGCACCTGCCCGTCGCCCAGATCGCGCAGGTCGACATTGTTGACCCGCCCCGCCTGCACATAGTCGCGCCGCTTGCCGTCCAGGCCATAGACATACAGCCCGGCCTGCTTGTCGGTCGCGACGATCAGGCTGGCCGCCGGATTCGCCGGATTGCGCCAGATGGCGGGATCGTCGGCGGCATCGCGGTTGCCGGTGCCGACCGGAGCGGTCTCGCCGCGCGCGGTCACGCTGGCGGTCGGTGCGGCCAACGACGCGGAGGCGGCGGGCGGGGTCTGCGCCTGGCAGCCGGCGAGCAGCACCGCTCCGGCCAGCAGAAGCGCGCGCATCACAGGGTCACCTTCACGCCGGTCTTGACGGTCCAGCCATAGCTTTCGTGCTGGATCAGGCGGCGGCCCCCGGCGGGTGTTCCCGTCGCATAACGGTCAAAGCCTTCATTGCCGACATTGATCCAGTCGGCGGTCAGCCGCACGCCCGGCGCGACCAGCACCTTGGCCCCGACATCGAACAGGATCCGATCGGCGACATAGACGTCGCCATCGCCCGTCGCCGTCACCTCATCGAGATAGCGACCGCGATAGGTACCGCTGGCACGGACCTGGATCGGCCCCTTTTCATAGCCCAGGCTGGCGTTCCAGATGTGCTTGGAACTGCCCGGCAGGGTCAGCTGGCGCCCGTAAAGCGTCGCGCGGGTGTCGACATAGGTATAGTTGCCGCCGACCAGCAGTCCGTCGAAGGGCGATGGCAGGAAGGTCAGCGCGGCCTGCAGATTGGCCTCGATCCCCGTCACCTTCGCGGTATCGCCATTTTGCGGCGTCACCACGCTGGTCAGCGTCACGCCGTTATAGACATAATCGCTAAGACGGTTGTTGTAGATGAAGTCGTTCACCTCCTTGTGGAAGGCGGTGAGTTCGAGCAGCGCGTTGGACGCGAAATAATATTCCGCCGTCGCGTCGAAATTCCACGACTTATAGGGCTTCAGGTTCGGATTGCCGAACTGGCCGGTGCCCTCGACCGAATTGAACTGCGACCGGGGCGCCATGTCGGACAGGTTGGGACGGACCAGGCTGCGCGTCGCCGCCGCGCGCAGGACCAGCTTGCTGGTCGGCGCATAGCGCAGGTTCAGGCTGGGCAGCCAGTTGGTATAGCTGCGATCGATCGCCACGGGCGTCACGACCAGCGTGTCGGCCTTGCTGACCTGAATGGTGCGCAGCGTGTTGCCGCGCAACTGGTTCTCCGTATGCTCCATGCGCACGCCGCCGACGACGCGCACGCTGCCGGTGTCGAGCCGGAACTGGCCGTATCCGGCATAGATATCCTCGCTGACGCGATAGATGGCCGACAGACGGTTCGAGTCGGAATCATAGGCGTTGCGCACCAGCCGCGTCCGGTTGGCATTGAACCAGCCGCGCGACGACAGGGGATCGACCGCCGGGTTCATGTCGACGAAACCCTTGTCGCCGATCGAGCGGACGAACCCCTGTGCCAGGGTCGGCAGCTTGCCGCTCGTCACCGCGTCATAGGCGTCGAAGCTCTTGTCATAATCCTTGCGGCGGATCCGTCCGCGGAAACCCGCCTTCAGTTCCAGCGTGCCCATCGCCAGCGGCAGGTCGCGCGCCACGTCCAGTCGCGCCGCCGTCTCGCGGTCGCGCGACCGGCCATCGGTGATCTGGATCTTGCTCAAGGGATCGCTGCCGTCGGTGAACAGCGAGGGCTGGTTGACCGAATAGCGCGGATTCTGGCCATCCAGCCCGTCGAGCGTCACCGTCAACTGGCTCGAGCCGTCCTGGAAGCGGCGGTCGAACACCGTGTCCTGGCGATTGGGCTCGACTTCTTCCGAATAGGAATAGCTGCCCTGATAGGTGACAGTCCATGGCCCGCCCTCGGTCTTGCCACCCGCCGTGACCGAATAGACATTCTGGGTCTCGGTCCGGTCCTTCATCTCGCGCCGCATCCGTACCCGCTTGGACGAGCCGGCACCGCTGGTGAAGATCGCGCTGTCCGCATCGCCGCCGCTGGGCGCGGGCGAGAAGTTGAAGCGCAGGCGGCTGCGCGTCTCGTCGTCGCGGAAGCTGTTGGCGATGCCGCGCACATAGAGCGTCGTCGTGTCGCTGGGCCGCCAGTCGAGCGACAGCGCGCCCGCAATGCGCGTACGCACCACGTCATAGGCGCGATAATCGACCTGGGTCGGATAGGCGACGCCCGCCGCCGTGCTCTTCCAGGTCGCGGCTTCCACCCCATCGGTGCCGAAACGGCGGCGATAATAGGAAAAGCCGCCCGAAATACCGAAATCCGGGGTCAGCAGCTTGGAGAAGTCCATCGAGCCCTTGGGCGACCATTTGTCGCGCAGGTCGTTATAGCTGCCCTCCGCCGACAGCGAGAACAGATCCTTCTTGCGGTCGAACGCGCTGGTCGTCTTGATCTCGATCGCGCCGCCGATCGTATCGGCGTCCATGTCCGGGGTCAGTGTCTTCTTGACCTCGATCGACTCGACCAGTTCGGACGGCACGGTATCGAGCGCCAGCGCGCGGCTGTCCGATTCGGGCGACGGGATGCGCGCACCGTTGATCGACACACTGTTCAGCTGCGGGGCCAGACCCCGGATCACGACGAACCGCCCCTCGCCCTGATCGTCCTGAATCGACACGCCCGGCACGCGCCGCAATGCCTCGGCGACATTCTGGTCGGGGTTCTGGCCGATCGCATCGCGCGACAGCACACTCTCGACACCATCGGCCGAGCGCTTCTGCGACAGCGCACTCGCCTGATTGGCGGCGAGGCCGACGACCAGGATCTCATGGTCGCGCGCGCCCAGATCGGCCGAGCGCAGTGCGAAATGCTCATCGACCGTGCCGCTGGCCGGGACGACGACGCTGCGCGTCTCGGGCTCGGCACCGACATAGCGGACCCTGACGGTGTAGGAGCCCGGCGGCACGTCGGCGAAGCGGAAGCGACCGTCGCGCTCGGCCTCGACCACGCGGTTCAGTTCGACGATGCGGACCTCCGCCCCCTCCAGGGTGCGGGTACCACTGGCATCCGCCACCGAGCCGGTCAGAGTCTGCGCCATGGCAGGCATGGCGATCATGGTCGAACACAGCAGCGCGGCCCGCAGCAGTGCGCGCGTCATGGGAACGGAGACGGTCATCGGATTTCCCCCCGGAAATGGTGGCGTGTCGCCGGCATCGGGGCCGGTCTGTCACGGCGCGGCTAAAGGCGGTTCCTGACAGTCACGCTGCAATTCGATGACGTTTGAATGACAGAGGCGTCATCATGCATCGTATTGTTCGGACAACACACTTGAACCCCGCCGCCATCCCCTCCACACTAACGCCAACGCACAAGGAGATTGCGAATGGCCACGACCGCCGACCCCGTGACCGAGACCCAGGGGCTGAAACTGACGCCGCCCGATCCGGTCCCGACGGTCGCCCCGGCCCAGGCCGCGGGGCTGGTTCCCGTCGACGACAAGACGCGCAGCCAGCTTGAGCAGAAGGTAGACGGCTTCGTCGCCGAACTGGTCGCGCAGGACGTCAACAGCCCCGAATTTGGCCGCCGCGTCGATGCGATCACCGCCATGGGGCAGAAGGAAATCCGCGAGGCGGCGAGCCAGTCCAACCGCTTCCTCGACCGCCCGGTCAAGGCGATGGACGGCGAGACGGGCGTGGGCAAGGACCTGACCGAGTTGCGCCGCGTGGTCGAAAGCCTGGACCCGGGCAAGCAGGGCAATCTCTCGTCCCCGCGCAAGCTGCTCGGCATCATCCCCTTCGGCAACAAGATGCGCGACTATTTCGACGGCTATCGCTCGTCGCAGACGCATATCGCCGCCATCCTGAAGAGCCTGTCCTCGGGCCGCGACGAACTGCTGATGGACAATGCCGCGATCGATACCGAGCGCGCCAATCTGTGGACCGCCATGGGGCGGCTGGAGCAGATGATCCATCTGTCCAAGGCGATGGACGCCAAGCTGGAGGATACGGCGAACGATCTGGATCACACCGATCCGGCCAAGGCCAAGGCGATCCGCGAGACCGCACTCTTCTACACCCGCCAGCGGACGCAGGACCTGCTGACCCAGATGGCGGTCACGGTACAGGGCTATCTGGCGCTCGACCTGGTCAAGAAGAACAATGTCGAGCTGGTGAAGGGCGTCGACCGCGCCTCGACCACCACCGTCTCGGCGCTGCGCACCGCCGTCACCGTGGCGCAGGCGCTGGCCAACCAGAAGCTGGTGCTCGACCAGATCACCGCGCTCAATTCGACCACCGCCAACATCATCGATTCGACCGGCAAGCTGCTGCGCAGCCAGACCGCGCAGATCCATGAGCAGGCGGCGGCCTCGACCATCCCGCTGGAGACGCTGCAACGCGCTTTCCAGAATATCTATGACACGATGGACGCGATCGACACCTTCAAGCTGAAGGCGCTGGATTCGATGAAGACCACCGTCACGACACTGGGCAACGAGGTCGAGAAGTCGAAGGGCTATATCGCCCGCGCCGAGGGCGCGCAGAACCCGCAGCTGACCGCCGCGTCATCCGCGTCCGCGTTCAAGCTGGAGGCGCTGTAAGCCCGTGACGACACCCCGCTCGAACGAGGTCGATGCCCAGATCGAGCGTGCGCGCGAAGTCATGGCGCGCATCTCGCAGGATTATCGCGGCACGGCGGAGATCGCGGTCAAGCGCGTGCGGCGCAAGGCACGCTCGGCGCTGCAACGGCTGATCCTGATCGCCATCGCCAATGCCGCCATCCTGATTGCGGCGATGGTGACCGGGCTGCTCCTGCCCGGCGGGATCGGCATTTTCGGCGCGCTGGCGGCGATGATGCTGATGCTGGCGGTGACGCTGATGATCGCGCTGGCCCCCGCCCCGCGCGCGCCCAGCACCGCCAGGCTGGCGCAGGTGGACATCAAGGCGCTGCCCGCCCAGACCGAACGCTGGCTGGAGGCGCAGCGCCCCCTCCTCCCGGCGCCGGCGATGACGCTGGTTGACCGGATCGGCCAGCGGCTCGACACGCTGTCGCCGCAATTGGCCGGGGTTGAGAATGACACGGCCGAGGCGATGGAAGTCCGCCGCCTGATCGGCGAGCAACTCCCCGCCTTCCTGCATGACTATCAGCGCGTGCCCGAACCTCTGCGCCGCGTCGAACGCAACGGCCGGACGCCCGACGCGCAACTGGTCGACGGGCTCAAGCTGATCGAGCAGGAAATCGGCGACATGACCCAGCGTCTGGCCCAGGCCGATCTGGACAGCCTGTCGACGCGCGGGCGATTCCTGGAAATGAAATACCGGGAAGAGAAAGCGGAGTAGACTGGCGGCCGGTGCCTTGAAAAGCCGCACGACCCGCCTGCCGAGGGCGAAGGGCCCACCCCACGAACAAGAAAGGGCGGCGACGCCAACACGCCGCCGCCCTTTGCCTTTCCCGACCCCGAACCGGGATCAGATCATGCCCAACGCCTTCATATATACTTCGAGGATCGCTTCCTCTTCCTGATATTCCTCGCGCTTCTTCTTGCGGATCTGCATGATCTTCTTGATCGCCTTGGGATCATATCCGCGCGCCTTGGCTTCGGCGAAGACGTCCTTGATGTCGTCCGAAATGCCCTTCTTCTCTTCTTCCAGCCGCTCGGCGCGCTCTATCAGCAGGCGCAGTTCGTCCGCCGTCACATTGCCGCTGCTGTCGAAATTCTCGTCCGCCATTGTCTGTACCCTTTGATAACCGTGCCTACCCGCCCGGCCCGACCACGCCGCCGCCCCGACAGCCCCCGCCAGTATGGCAAGGGACGGTCCGGCGCTGCCCTGTGTCGAGGCCCATGTCGGGATCGGCGGCGGGTTTAGGCGCTTCTGCGCAACGGCTCAAGCGGGCATGTTCGTCAGGCGTTCTTCTTCACGCTCTCGGCCATGCGCGCCAGTTGCCCGGGCGTCGCCTCGCCCTGGTACCGCGCCTTCCATTCCTCATAGGGCATGCCATAGATCGCCGCGCGCGCGGTCGCCCGGTCCATCCCGGCGGCCTCGCCCACCCAGTCCGACAGGCAGTTGCGGCAAAAGCCCGCCAGCCCCATCAGTTCGACATTCTGCGCATCGGTCCGATGGCGCAGATGCCGCACCAGCCGCCGAAACGCCTCGGCCGCCGCCCTGTCATCGATTGCATTCAATGCATCCACCGCATCGGCCATAATCGTCGCTCCATGGTTGATCGCGCCGCATTAGGCTTTACGACACGCTGCGAAAAGAAACAGGATGAGATGATGACCAAGGCCCTCCCACCGCGTTCGCGCAAAGTTCGCGTGCTGGCCACGCTCGGCCCCGCCAGCAGCGATCCCGAGATCATCGCCACCCTGTTTCAGGCCGGGGCCGACGCGTTTCGCATCAATATGAGCCATGGCGACCAGCCGTCGAAGATCCCGCTCATCAAGGCGATCCGCGCGCTGGAGGAGCGGTTCGGCCGCCCGACCACGATCCTCGCCGATCTTCAGGGCCCGAAACTGCGCGTCGGCAAGTTCGCCGAGGGCAAGGTGATGCTGGAAACCGGCAGCACCTTCATCCTCGACCGCGACCCGACGCCGGGTAATGCCAGTCGGGTCGAGCTGCCGCACAAGGAAATCTTCGCCGCGATCGAACCGGGCGCCCGCCTGCTGCTCGACGATGGCAAGCTCGTCCTGCGCGTCGCCTCGCATGACAAGGACCGGATCACCACGCGGGTCGAGGTCGGCGGAATCCTGTCGAACAACAAGGGGCTGAACGTTCCGGACGTCGTGCTGCCGCTGGCCGCGCTCACCGACAAGGATCGCTCCGACCTGAACTTCGCGGTCGAACAGGGCGTGGACTGGATCGCGCTCTCCTTCGTGCAGCGCCCCGAAGACCTGATGGAGGCGCGCGGCCTCATCAAGGGGCGCGCGGCGCTCCTCGCCAAGATCGAGAAGCCGCAGGCGATCGACCGGCTGGAGGAGATCGTCGAACAATGCGACGGCGTGATGGTCGCGCGCGGCGATCTCGGCGTCGAATTGCCGCCACAGGCGGTCCCGCCCCTGCAAAAGCGCATCGTCGAGGTATCGCGCCGGATGGGCCGTCCCGTGGTGGTGGCGACCCAGATGCTCGAATCGATGATCCAGAGCCCCTCGCCCACCCGCGCCGAAGTGTCGGACGTGGCGACCGCCATCTATGACGGCGCCGATGCGATCATGCTGTCCGCCGAATCGGCGGCAGGAGCCTGGCCGGTCGAGTCGGTCGCGATGATGGATGCGATCGGCATTTCGGTGGAGAGCGATCCGGGTCATGGCGAGCGCATCCATTTCACCGCGATGACGCCCGACCCGACGACCGCCGATGCGCTGGCGGAGGCGGCCGCGAGCATTTCCAAGACGGTGTCGACCAGGGCGATCATCTGCTTCACCACCAGCGGCTCGACCGCCCGGCGGGTGGCGCGCGAGCGCCCCTCTGTGCCGATCCTGGTGCTGACGCCGCAACTGGAGACCGCGCGTCGCCTGGGCCTGCTCTGGGGCTGTCATGCGGTCCATACCCGCGACGTCGAATCGTTCGAGGAGATGGTCGCCAAGTCGAAGCGCATGGCGCTGCGCCACGGCATGGCCGAGGCGGGCAATCAGGTGGTGCTGATGGCGGGCGTCCCGTTCCGCACGCCGGGGTCGACCAACGTGCTCCACGTCACCCGCATCATGGGCGACGAACTGGTCGGATACGGCGAAAATACCGAGATGTGAGCGAAGGGGCGACCTTCGGGTCGCCCCCGACCAGCCATATTCTTGGCCACGGCCACGCCGATCACGCGGTTGCCCGCGAACGATCGGGTCACACAACCACAGAGGATGATCCGGCATCAGGCCGGCGGGAGACCGGAACGGGGCGCGGATACGCCCCCTTCCTCCTCAGCGTCCGACCCAGTCCGCTACCTGCTGTGCGACCTGGTTCGCCGCCTGGTTCAGCGCCGGGCCGACACTGTCGCGATCGATCCGGCCGACCGGGACATGCGCCTCGAAACGGCGCTTCTCAACCGCCGGCTTGCCATCGCGGATCAGCGCCGCGTCAAACGTCACCACTGCCTCGCGGCGCGCGGCATCCATACCGAACTGGCGCAACTCACCCGACAGCATATCGCCCGCGTTGATCGAGGTCTCGCGCGGCGACAGCACCACCCGACCCATCCGCGCGGTCAAGGTGTCGGACACCAGCCGGGCGAACAGCTTGGCGGGCGACTCGGCCCATTGCGCATCCTTGACATAAGCGATGCTGGTCGCGCTCTCCTGCACCGGCACGCGCGCAGTCGCCAGTTCCTGTGGCACGGAGGGCACCTGGATGCCGATCGCCTTGCCGCGCGCCGAATCCTGCGTCTGCCCGACCGCCGGAGCACTCTGCGCCTGGATCGTCAGCAGCGAGGGCGGCGGCTTGGCCGCGAAGCTGATGCAGCCGGCCAGCGGAAGCGATGCCATCAGAACGATCAGCGGAGTCTTCATGACGGTCCTCATCGACTTCCTCACTTGCCCTTATAGTCCGGCAGCTTCTGCTGCCCGATCAGCGAACCCGCGCCCTGCTGGTCGACCTTTTCGGCGACGGCGGACAGCGACTGGGTCATCACGCGCAGGTCGCGCACCAGATGATCGACCTCCGGCATGGTCTGCTTCGAGAAGGTCTGCAAGCCCGGCCGCGCGTCGCCGAGCGCTGCGTTCAGCGTGTCCGCGCTGCGCTGCGCCGAGGCGATCGTCTTGTTCAGATTGGCGATGGTCGGCTTCACATCCTCGGCCATCACGCCGTTGGTGGTCGCCGCCAGTTCGCCGATCGACTGCGCCGCCTCGCCCGCCTGCTGGATCGCGGTGCGGGCCTGGGCCAGCGTCGCGGCGATCTCCGGCGCCCGGTCGGCCAGCGCGCCGGTCAGGCGGTTGGTATTGGCGAGGATCCCCGCGATCGAGGCCTGGTTGCGATCCGACAACAACCCGGTCAGCCGTTCGGTCAGCGTCGACAGCCGCTCCAGCAACTGCGGCGCGGAGTTCAGGATCGCGCCGATCCCGCCCTGCTTGGTCGGGATGACCGGCACGCCATAGGGACAGATCGTCCGGTTCTCCGGCTGCGGGCAGGCGATAGGCGGCGCGCCCTTGCGCGCGCCATCAAGCGAGACGGTGCTGCTGCCGGTGAAGCTGGCCGAGATCGAGGCGGTGGTGCCCTGCAGGATCGGCGTCTGTTCGTTGACCGAGACGCGCACCCGCACGAACTGCGGATCGGGGCGCCACAGCGCAATTTCCTTCACCTGCCCCGATGGCACGCCCGAATAGGTGACCGCCGAGCCCTTGGCCAGACCATCCACCGACTGGCGGAAGAAGATGTCATACTCCTTCTCCGACGTGCTCCCCAGCCGGGCGATCCACACGGTGAAGATCGACAATACGGCGAGCAGGATCAGCACGACCGTGCCGACAAGGACGTGGTTTGAGCGGGTTTCCATCAGCGTGTCCCTGGTTCGCTTCTCGCATGGGCATCGGCCTTGTCCCCCTGGGAATGCTGGCCGGTGGAAATGGCGTCGATCTCGGTCGGGTCGCGCGGGGCGTGGGCGGTCGCCGCGTGCGACGCGAGTTCCCCGATCTCACCCTTGGCGGCGATGGCGGCACGGCCGCGCGGCCCCTTGAAATATTCCTCGATCCACGGATGGTCGAGCGCGATCAACTCGTCGATCGTGCCCACCGCGATCACCTTCTTGTCCGCCAGCACGGCCACCCGGTCGCAAATCGCGTAGAGCGTATCGAGATCGTGGGTGATGAGGAACACGGTCAGGCCCAGCGTGTCCTGCAACGACCCGATAAGCTGGTCGAACGCCGCCGCGCCGATCGGGTCGAGACCCGCCGTCGGCTCGTCCAGGAACAGCAATTCGGGGTCAAGGGCCAGCGCGCGCGCAAGCCCGGCCCGCTTCTTCATCCCGCCCGACAGCTCGGCGGGATATTTGGGTCCGGCGTCGGCGGGCAGGCCGGTCATCACCACCTTATAGGAAGCGATCTCGTCCATCAGCGCCTGGGGCAGGCGGCGATAGAATTCGCGGATCGGCACTGCGACATTCTCCGCCACGGTCAGCGTGGAAAAGAGCGCGCCGCCCTGAAACAACACGCCCCAGCGCTTGCGGACATCGACCGCTTCGGTCGCGTCCCGACCGATGGTGGGCTCGCCGAACACGGTGATCTCCCCCGCGTCGGGGGTCTGGAGGCCGATGATCGTGCGCATCAGCACCGACTTGCCGGTGCCGGAACCGCCGACCACGCCCAGAATCTCTCCCCGGCGCACATCCAGGTCGAGCCCCTCATGGATGACCTGCTCGCCGAAGCTGTTGCGCAGGCCCCGGACCTTGATGACGATATCGTCCCGCTCGGCCATCAATCCCATCCGATCCAGGTGAAGAAGACGGCGAAGAAGGCATCGAGGACGATCACCAGGAAGATCGCCTGCACCACCGCAGAGGTGGTCCGCTGGCCGACCTGCTCGGCGTCCGACTTGACCTGCATCCCCTGGAAACAGCCCGCGATCGCGATGATCGCGCCGAAGACGGGCGCCTTGATGAGACCGACATACAGGTCCGTGATCGGCACGACTTCGCGGATGCGCGAGACGAAGGTGACCGGCGGAATGCCCAGCGACACCGCCGCCAGGAAGCCGCCGCCGATTATCGCGATCAGCGAGGAATAGAAGCCGAGCAGCGGCATCAGCGTCACCGCCGCCAATGCGCGCGGCAGGACCAGCACCTCCATCGGCGACACGCCGATGACGCGCATCGCATCAATCTCTTCGGTCAGCTTCATCGTACCGAGCTGCGCGGCAAAGGCCGAGCCCGAACGTCCCGCGACCATGATCGCGGTCATCAGTACGCCAAGTTCGCGCAAGGTGAGGCGACCGACCAGGTTGATCGTGAAGATCTCGGCACCGAACTGGCGCAACTGCACCGCGCCCTGCTGGGCAATGACGATGCCGATCAGGAAGCTCATCAACCCGACGATGCCCAGCGCGGTCACGCCGACCGTCTCGAACTCGTGCACCACGGCGTTGAAGCGGAAGCGGCGCGGGTGGCGGATGACCGCCAGCAGGGCCAGCACCGTCGCCCCCATGAAGCCGAGCAGGCCGTACAGCGTCTTGAACGCGGTGATGACGGCATCGCCGACCTCGCCCGCGACACGCCAGAAGGAGCCGATCGGCTTGGGTCGCATCGCCACCGGCTGATCCGCCTCGATGACCTTGTCGATCAGATTGCGCTGGTCGTCGTTCAGCCCCTCGATCGTCGCATCGTTGCGCGCCGCGAAGCGCTGGACCAGCCAGGCACCGACCGTATCGATCCGATCCACCCCGGACAGGTCCAGACGACGGACGGGTGCATCCTCGCGATCCAGCCGTTCCGGCAGGTCGCCGAGCGTCGCCAGCGACAGGCTGCCGGTGAAGCGCAGGGCGCCACCGTCGGCCGGTTCGTGCTGATAATCGGCCTTGGCGTTCATCACCTGCCTCTTTGCGGGAAAGCGTGGGGGTCGACAAGGCGCTTCGCTCCCACGACGAATCGACTTTCGCGGCTAATTACACGTTTGCGTGACGTTTTCAAAGAAGCCGGTCCACGAGGTGCAGCATCAGCCCGACGCTGCCGCCGACCAGCGTGCCGTTGATGCGGATATATTGCAGGTCGCGGCCGACGGCGTTTTCCAGCCGTGTCGTAACCGTGTCGGCGTCCCAGCCGCGCACCGTCTCCGACACCAGCCGGACGATGCCGTCGCCATAATCGGCGGCGACCCCCACCACCGCGCGCCGCACGAAGCGATTGATTGTCGCCGCCAGCCGGGCATCGGATTGCAGCGTCTGGCCCAGTTGGCGCAACGCATCGCCCAGCCGCCCGGCGGTCACCGCCTGCGGGTCCCGCGCCAGCCGCAGCAACGCCTCGCGCGCCTGTTCCCATAATCCGTCCAGCCAGCGCTGCATCGCGGGATTGGCGACCAGATCCTCCTTCATCGCCTCGACCCGCATCCGCATCGCGGGATCATGCTGCAAGTCCCAGGCAAGCCGGTCGAGCCCCTCCTCGATCTTCCGGCGGAGCGGATGATCGCGATCCTCGGCGACATCATGGAGCAGCGTGTGCAGACCGTCGATCAGCTTGTCGGCCAGCGTCTCGTCCAGCCCGGTCCAGCGCAGGATCGCGCCCGCGCGCTCATGCACCATGGCGCGGACGATCGGTTCATTGGCCTCCAGCGCCTGTGCCGCCCAGCGCAGCACCGAATCCATCAGCGGCAGATGCCGTCCCTCGGCGATCGCGGCCTTGAGCAGTTGTCCCAGGATCGGCGACACTTCGGTGGCCCGGATGCGCGAGCCGATCCCGGCCTTGACCATGCCGCCCAGCCGCTGCGGATCGAAGGCGGTCAGCATCTCGGCGAACAGGCGGGATGCGCCGCGCCGGATGCGCCCGCCCTCCTCGGGCGGTTGCGCCAGCCAGCGCCCCGCCGCGCCCGCCACGTCCAGCCGGTCCATCCGGCGCGCGACGACGCGCGGGACCAGGAAATTGGTGCGCAGGAAATTGGCGAGCGTGTCGCCGATCCGATCCTTGTTGCGCGGCACGATCGCGGTGTGCGGAATGGGCAGGCCCAGCGGGTGCCGGAACAAGGCGGTCACCGCGAACCAGTCCGCCAGTCCGCCGACCATCGCGGCCTCGGCAAAGGCGCGGACGAACCCCCAGGCGGGGTGGACCGGCTGAAAATAGCGGGCGACCAGAAACAGGGCCGCCATCGACAGCAATAGCCCCGTCGCCACCACCCGCATCCTGCGCAGGGCAGGTGAAACGGGCTGGCTACCCCCCGGTCGCGCTATGACTTCCATCATTCATGACAATTCGCGAGCCACGGCTTTGTTCAAGCGGAATCTTTCCGAGGCGTAACGAAACGGGGCAACAGGCCCTCCAGGAACCGCGCCGACACGGGGCGGTGGCGGGCCGACCGCCCGGCGAAGGGAGCCACCCCGAGCGACCAGCCTCGCTGCGCCCCTTCCCCGTGCCGGACGGGACCTATTCCGCCGGATCATATCCCAGCTTGCCCGGCGTGGGCGGCAGCGCGGGGCCGCCGCTCGGCCCCTCGATCACCGGCCCCGCGCCACCCTGATCGTCGCCGGGCGTGTAGGTCAGCAGGCGACGGCCCAGTCGCGGCCCGATCCAGCGCTCGACCCCCACCGCCAGGCTGAAGGCGGCAGGCACGATCAGCAGCGTCAGCAGCGTCGACAGGGTCAGCCCGCCGATCACGGTCACGCCCATCGGGCTGCGCCACGATCCGTCACCGCCCAGCGACAGGGCGGTCGGCACCATGCCCGCGACCATCGCCACCGTGGTCATCACGATCGGCTGGGCCCGCTTGTGGCCCGCGTCCAGCACCGCGTCGCGGACCGGCACGCCCTTGGCGATCTCCTCCAGCGCGAAGTCGATCAGCAGGATCGAGTTCTTGGCGACGATGCCCAGCAGCATCAACAGGCCGATATAGACCGGCAACGACAGCGGATTGCCCGTGAAATGCAGCGCGAGCAGCCCGCCCAGCGGCGCCAGCAGCAGCGAGGCCATGTTGACGAAGGGCGGCAGGAAGCGGCGATACAGCAACACCAGCACCGCAAAGACCATGAAGATCGCCGAGATGATCGCGGTGAAGAAGTTCTTCATCATCTCCGCCTGCATCTTGGCCTGGCCCACGACCATCTCGCTGACGCCCATCGGCAAGTTCTTCATGATCGGCAGGGCATGGACCTTCTTCATCGCATCGCCGCTGATGAGGCCCTTGGCCAGGTCGGCGCCTACCGTCACCTGACGCCGCTGGTTCACGCGGTCGATCTGCGTCGGCCCCGCGCCCAGCCCGATATCGGCGACGACGCTCAACGGCACCGAGCCGCCCGCCTGCGTCTGCACCGGCAGGTTCTGGATCGTCGCCAGCCGGGCGCGCGCATTCTGGTCCAGGGCGACGCGGATCGGCACCTGCCGGTCGGACAGCGAGAAGCGCGCCGAATTCTGGTCAATGTCGCCCAGCGTCGCGATGCGAATCGCACTCGACAGCGCCTGCGTCGTCACGCCCAGGCTGGCCGCGAGGTCGAGGCGCGGACGGATGACGATTTCCGGCCGGTCGACATTGCCGACGATGCGCGGCGCGACGAGCCCCGGAATGGTCGCCATCTGGCTCACGATCCGGTTGGCGGTGTCGCGCAGCACGGCGGGATCGTCGCCGCCCAGCGTGATGGTCAGGTCACGCCCGCTCGACCCCCAGCCGAATTGCGACTGGAAGGACACGCGCGCATCGGGGATCGCGGCGAGTTGCGGGGCCAGCGACCGCTCAAAGTCGGTGCTCTTCATCGAGCGATCGTCCTTCAACGTCGCCACCACGCGGCCATTGCCGACACCGGTACGCGAATAGACCGATTCGACATCGGGTTGCTTGCGCAGGAAGCGCGCGACCTGCCGCACCACCACATCGGTCTGGGCCAGCGTGGTCCCCGGCACCATCTCGATCTTGGCGACCGCGCTGTCATTGTCCTGTGGCGGCTGGAAGGTCTTGGGGATGATCAGGAACATCGCGACGGTCAGCGCGAACGCGCCGGTACCGATCCCGATCACCCACAGGCGATGGTCGCGGAACCGGCCCAGAATGCGCCGGACCACGCCGCGTCGCGCCCCATCGGCCGGCCGGTCATAATGCAGCGACCAGCGCAGCGTCGCCATATAGGCGTCCATCAGCCTACCCTCGCCATGGCTGGCATGACCGGCGGATTTCAGGAAATAGGCCGCGATCATCGGCGTGATCATGCGCGCCACCGCCAGGCTCATCAGCACCGAGACGACGACGGTCAGGCCGAAATTCTTGAAAAACTGTCCCGGCACACCCGGCATCAGCGCCACGGGCAGGAACACCGCGACGATCGCCATGGTGGTCGCCAGCACCGCCAGGCCGATCTCGTCCGCCGCGTCGATCGACGCCTGATAGGCGGATTTGCCCATCCGCATATGGCGCACGATATTCTCGATCTCCACGATTGCATCGTCGACCAGCACGCCCGCGACCAGGCTGAGCGCGAGCAGCGTCATCTGGTTCAGCGTGAAGCCCAGCAGGTCCATGAACCAGAAGGCGGGGATCGCCGAGAGCGGGATGGCGAGCGCCGAGATCACCGTCGCGCGCCAGTCGCGCAGGAAGATGAAGACGACGATGACGGCCAGCACCGCGCCTTCGATCATCGCATGGATGGCGCTTTCATATTGCTGCTCGGTATATTTGACGCTGTTCGAGCGGAGGACGAACTGCACCTCTGGATTGCGCTTTTGCAGGTCCTTCAGCTTCTCGACCGCGCCGTTGAAGACGCTGACGTCGGAGGCGCCCTTGGCGCGCTGGAAATCGAAGCTGATGACCTGGCGCCCGTCGACCGCCGCCTGCGACCGCTGTTCGGCATAAAGGTCGCGGACCGTGGCGATATCGGCCAGCCGCACCGTGCGCCCGCCGCGGACATTGATCAGCGTCTGTCCCAGATCATAGGCGTTACGCGCATTGCCCAGCACGCGAACCGCCTGTTCGGTGCCCGCAATCTCGGCGCGCCCCCCCGCCGCGTTCAGGTTGACCATGCGCAGCTGGGCATTGACCTCGCTGGCGGTCAGGCCCTGCGCCTGCAATTTCAGCGGGTCGAGGATCACGCGGATCTCGCGCGTCACGCCGCCGTTGCGGATGACCTTGGACAGGCCCGGAACCGACAGCAACTCCTTGGTGACATTATTGTCGATATACCAGCTGAGCTGTTCGGGCGTCATGTTGGACGCGATCGCCGAATAGCTGGCAAGGTCGTTGTCGGTCGAATCGACGCGAATCACCTGCGGCTCGAGAATGCCGTCGGGCAGCATCGAGCGGATCTGGGTGATGGCGTCGCGCGCGTCGCTGACCGCACGGTCGATCGGCGTGCCGATGTCGAGCTGCACCAGCGTCTGCGACTGGCCCTCGGTCACGGTCGAGGTGATCTGGTCGACCCCCTGAAGGTTCCGCAACGCCGCCTCGACCCGCTGGGTGACCTGGGTCTCCAGTTCGGTCGGGGCCGCCCCCGGCTGGTTCACCAGGACCACGACGATCGGGAAATCGATATCGGGGTCGTTGTTGACGTCCATCCGCATGAAGGCGACGATTCCCGCCAGCGTCAGCGCGACGAACAGGACGATCGGCGGAACCGGGTTCCGGATCGCCCAGGCGGAGATGTTGCGGAAACTCATGTCACCTGGCCTCCCGGCCCGCGAGGATCGGGTGGACCAACTGGCCCACCGCGAGGAAGCCGCCCGCCGACCGTACCACCCGTTCGTTGCCGGTCAGGCCCGCCGCGATGGTCACGCCGTCATCCGACACCTGCCCGATCTTGATATCGCGGCGCGCGACCTTGTCATCCGGTCCGACGATATACACGAAACTGCCCTTGTCGTCGCTCTGGATCGCCGAATCGGGAAGCAGCGGCGCTTGGCCCGAACCGCCGCGAATGGTCGTGGAAGCGAAACCGCCGGGGCGCAGCGCGGGATCATAGGCCAGCGCGACGCGCGCGATGCCCTGCCGCGTCTGCGGATCGATGACCGGCGAAATCTGCCACACCTCGCCCTTGAAGCTCTTGTCGCCGCCGGTCGGCGTGACGGTGGCGGGCGCGCCGACGGACAGGCCGACCAGATCGGCCTCGGCCAGTTGCGCGCGCAGCTCCATCTGACCGCCCATCGCCATGCGGAACAGCACGCCCGATCCCGAGCTGACGATCTGGCCCGGCTCGGCGGCGCGGGTCAGGATCAGGCCGGCGGCAGGCGCGCGGATGTCGAGGCGGCCGTTGCGCGCCTGCGCCTCGCGGAACGTCGCCTGCGCCGCGCGGACGCGGGCGGCGGCGGCATCGCGCGTGGCGGTGCGGCGTTGCAGGTCGGCCTTGGAGATGAAGCCGCGATCGACGAGCTGCTGCGCGCGGTCCAGTTCGGACTGGGCGATCTGCTGATCCGACTGCGCCACCGCGACCTGCGCCGACAGCGCCGAGGCGGTCTGCGTCTGGACCGAGCGGTCGACCGTGGCCAGCACCTGCCCCGCCGCAACCCACTGGCCCGGCTCGACCAGCACGCGGGTGATCATGCCCCCCTCGCCCGCGACGCCCACCGGCATTTCTCGCCGCGCCGCCAGCGTCCCCGTGGCCGACACCAGGCGGCTGACCGACTGGCGGCCGGGGACGACGACGGTGATGTTGGGCACCTGCGTTCCCGACCCCATGCCCGACGCCGCCGGCTGCTTCTTCCCGCCCAGGACAAACCACGCCGCGAGCGCGAGGACGACGACGCCGACGACGATCCCGATCCAGCGCCGCCGCCGCACCGGTCGTGGCCCGTCCAGCGCCAGTTGCTCGCCCGCGCCGATCGCCATCGGTTCATCATGCATGTTCGTCATCGATCCCCATCCGCTCCCGCGCACTGTTCCACACGCCGGAAAGCGCCCTTTCATGCTGTATTATCGGAATACATCACCATCCTCAAGCGCCTTTGCGCGGCGTCGCAAAAAGGGACCCAGAATGGTTCCGGCGCGTTCATCGCACGTTTTACCGCTTCCGGCCAAAAGGCCCGAAGAACAACCACGGGAGAATTTGATGAAAACGGTCCTGCTTGCCGCCGCGCTCGCCCCGATGGCGCTCGCGTCGGTCGCCGCCTCCGCCCAGAGCGCGCCGACTACGGTCGAGCCGATGGTTCCGGCCAACGGCACCGTCCTCGACATTTCGGCCGAGGGGCGCACGACCCGCGTGCCCGATCTGGCGACGATCCGCGCGGGCGTGGTCAGCCAGGGCGCGACGGCGGCCGCCGCGCTGTCGGACAATGCCGCGCGGATGACGCGGGTGCTGGCGGCGGTGAAGCGCGCCGGGGTCGCGGATCGCGATATCCAGACCGCGACCGTCCAGCTCCAGCCGCAATATCGCTATGGCGACAATGTCCCGCCGACGATCACCGGCTATCAGGCGATCAATACGCTCAACATCCGCTTCCGCGACATCGCCACCTCGGGCAGCGTGCTGGACGCGCTGGTTGCGCAGGGTGCCAACCAGATCGATGGCCCCAATCTGTCGCTCGACAATCCCGACGCCGCGCTGGACGAAGCGCGCACCGATGCCGTGCGCCGCGCCCGCGCCCGCGCGGAACTCTATGCCAAGGCGGCCGGGATGCGGGTGCTGCGCATCGTGTCGATCACCGAGAATGGCGAGAATGCGCGCGGCCCCGAACGCCCGATGATGCTGCGCGCGATGGCCGCCGACGCCCCGTCGAAAACCAGCATCGCGCCGGGCGAACGCGACGTGACGGTCGATGTCTCCGTCCGGTTCCTGCTGGGCTGAGCATCCGGGTCCGATCCAGCCACGCTGGATCGGACCCCACAAGCCTCGCGCGGGGCCCCGGTATCGACACTCCGATGCCCATAGCAAAAGGGCCGCCCGGTCGCCCGGACGGCCCTTTTTTCTTACCTCGTTGCACCTGATCGGGGCTCAGCGCACCCGACCGCGACGCACCAGGTTCACGATCGCCAGCAGGATGATCGCGCCGACCAAGGCGACCAGCAGGGACGGGATCGAGAAATTGTAGGAATTGATATTCCCGCCGCTGAAGACCAGCCCGCCGATGAACGAGCCGACCACGCCGACCACAATATTCAAGAACAGGCCCTGCTGCGCATCGGTCCGCATTACCAGGCTGGCCACCCAACCGATGATACCACCAACCACGAGCCATACGATAAAGTTAACCATCTGTCCCTCCGTTATCGAAAGCCGATCCTGGCGGGAAGACGTGCGAGCGGCGAGTATTGTTCCGTCCCCGTACCGGGGATTCGATGAATGGCGTATTCCGTCAAAAAACCAGCGTCATCAGTATTTTTGCTGGCGTTCGTAGAGCGAACGATAATGCTGGATCCGCGTCACGCGCAGGCCCGGCATACCCGAACGGTCAATCGCGCGCTGCCAACCGGCGAACTCCTCGACCGTCAGGCCGTAACGATCGCAGACCTCGTCCACCGACAACAGGCCGCCATTGACGGCCGCCACCACCTCCGCCTTGCGGCGGACGACCCAGCGGGTCGTGCTGGGTGGCGGCAAGGTGTCGAGCGTCAGCGGTTCGCCGAGTGGCCCGATCACCTTGGCGGGGCGGATGTTATGGTTCTCGATCATCATCAACCTCGTCGGGGCTCCTTACCCCATTTTTCCTTTACGCCCCTTGATAACGGGGGCGCTTGAACATCAGCTTAAACCTGCTGGTTATCGCCTCATCCATCCGATCTCCACTGTATCAACGCCCTTGCCACCGTCCCGTTAAATGCCCCGTCGAGCGGCGCGAACAGGATCGGATCGGGGGCCTGGCGCGCAAAGCCCGCCTGCACCGCCGCGGTGCGGCTGGCCGCCTGCCGCGCGGTCACCCCAACCATCAGCACCGCCAGATCCGGCGGCAACACCGTCAGTTCGGTATCCCGATCAAACCGTGTGAAGCTGAGGTCCAAAAGCGCAATCCATCCCTGTCTGGTCAACGACCCGGTTATCGAACGGATATGAAAACCCGGTAAAGGCGCGAAGCCATTCGCGATTTTTCGGAACGGCGCGTCCCGATCCCGCGCATGCGGGGGCCGGCGATTTTTGCATGGCCCGTCCGAAAGCGCTATGGGCCGGACCATGGAGCAGATGGTGGATTTTCAGCTTGGGGGCGACCCCCGGGCCCGGCGGATCGTGGTGGCGATGTCGGGCGGTGTCGACAGTTCGGTCGTCGCCGCGCTGGCCCATGCCACCGGCGCGGAGACGATCGGCGTCACCCTGCAACTCTATGACCATGGCGAGGCCGTCGGCCGCGCGGGAGCCTGCTGCGCGGGCCGCGACATTCGCGACGCCCGCGCGGTCTGCGACCGGCTGGGCATCGCGCATTATGTGTTCGATCATGAGGACAGCTTTCGTGAGCAGGTCGTCGATCGCTTCGCCGACGAGTATCTGGCCGGGCGGACCCCCATTCCCTGCGTCCAGTGCAATATGGGGCCCAAATTCACCGACCTGCTGAAGCTGGCCCGCGATCTCGGCGCGGATTGCCTGGCGACCGGCCATTATGTCCGCCGGATCGCGGGCCCGAATGGGGCGGAACTGCATCGCGGCGTCGATCCCGCCCGCGACCAGAGCTATTTCCTGTTCGCGACCACGCAGGGACAGCTCGACTTTCTGCGCTTTCCGCTCGGCGCCCTGCCCAAGACCCGCGTCCGCGAGATCGCCGCCGAACTGGGCCTGGGCGTCGCCGCCAAGCCCGACAGCCAGGATATCTGCTTCGTGCCCGACGGCGACTATGCCGGGCTGGTCCGCAAGCTGCGGCCCGAGGCGGACACGCGCGGCGATATCGTCGACCTGTCCGGCGCCAAGCTGGGCGAGCATCGCGGCCTGATCCATTATACCGTCGGCCAGCGGCGCGGGCTTGAGATCGGGGGCAGCCCGGAGCCGCTCTATGTCGTCCGGCTGGAGCCCGACACCAAGCGGGTCGTCGTCGGCCCGCGCATCGCGCTGGCGGTGGAGGCTGCGCAGCTCACCGCGATGAACGTGCTCGGCCCGCTCGACGGACCGCTGACGGCCAAGGTCCGGTCCATGGCCATGCCCGTCCCCGCGCGGATGGTCGGCGACCGGCTGGTCTTCGACGCCCCGGAATATGGCGTCGCGCCGGGCCAGGCGGCGGTGCTGTATGACGGCGACCGGGTGCTGGGCGGCGGCTGGATCGCCGCGACCGAAGCGGCACGGATCGCCGCCTGAGGCGTTTCACCCGGCATGACCGGCCCGACCATCGATGACCTGCGCCGCAAGATGGAAGCGGCCGCCGAACGCCTCGATTTCGAGGAAGCCCGAATCCTGCGCGACCGGATCAACCTGCTGCGCGGCGGGGCGGAGAATGTCGAGGTCGACACCAGCGGCCTGACCCGCCAGCGACCCGGCGCGATGGGCATCGGCACCAGCCAGCCCCGCCCCGAACGCCCCATCGGCTGGGTCCCGCCGCCAAAACCCGATCCGATGACGAAGGGGCGCGGACGGCGGCGGTAACGCGCGCTCGGTGGCCTTGCCCGCGCGCGGGACGATCGGCCGCTAGATGGCCGCTCCCGCCAGATGCCCGATCGCCGCCGTCGCCGCCATGGCGAGCGCCCCCCAGATCAGGACACGCCCCGCGCCGCGCCACTTGCCCGCACCGCCCGCCGCCGCGCTGACCGCACCCAGCACCGCCAGGCACAGCATCACCCCGGCAACGATCAGCCCTAGTTCCGACCCATGCGGCGCAACGATCGCGAGCAGCAGCGGCACCGCCGCCCCCACCGCAAAGGAGGCCGCCGAAGCGAGCGCCGCCTGGACCGGCCTCGCCGCGCCGTCATCGGTGATGCCCAGTTCCTCACGCGCATGGGCGGCCAGCGCATCGCCCTGCATCAGTTCGTGCGCGACCCGGCGCGCGGTATCCTGGCTCAGCCCGCGCGCCTGATAGATGGCCGCAAGCTCGGCCTCTTCCGCGACGGGGTCTTCAGCCAGTTCGGCCCGTTCGCGGGCGAGATCGGCCTGTTCCAGATCGGCCTGCGAACTGACCGACACATATTCGCCCGCCGCCATGGAAAATGCCCCGGCGACCAGCCCGGCGAGCCCCGCGACCAGGATCGCGGAACGATCCGCGCCGCTGGCAGTGACGCCGACCACCAGGCTGGCGGTGGAGAGGATGCCGTCATTCGCTCCCAGCACGGCGGCGCGCAGCCAACCGGTCCGATCGACCCGATGCCATTCGCGATGCGGCCGCATCCTGTCCCTCCCTTGCATCAAATCCGCGTCATCAGCCCCTTATCGACGGCGAGCGGCAAAGGCCGACCGATATTCGGGCCTCGTCGCCGCGATGATCGCGGGCGTGACGGGCAAGGTGACCTCATAAGAACCCTCGGCATAGGAACCCGCGACATAGGGGTCGGCCATCAGGCCGATACGATCGATCGCGCGGCCATTGGTCGATCCCAGCAGCAGCGTCACGTCCTTGATCGGCGGGCAGGTGTTCATCGACGACACATTGCCCTGATTGCGCCGCCGCTGCTCGACCTTCAGCTTGGCACAGTAATCGACCCGTGTCGCCGACTGGAGCGCCGCCGCCGAGGTGAAGACGGCCTTCGTGTCGAGCCGCCGTCCCGCCGCCTTGTCCCACAGCAGCGCCGACGAGGCCGGCTGGCCATGCGCGCCCCCGGTATAATCATAGCTGTCGCCCGACAGGCTCAGGAAACGCGGGGTATCGGTCACGACCTTCCACGTCTTTTCGTAGGAATAGGGGCGGAAGGGAAAGCCCTCCTTCTTCGCATCGCGCCGGGCCGTCGCCGCGTCGCGCGCCATCTTTCCGCGGATCGCCGCCGCCTCGGCATCCAGGCCGCGCTTCAACCCCGGGATCCGCGCGGCCACCGCGGGATAGCTGTAGCTGAATTCATAATCGGCGGTCTTCGCCTTGCTGCCCATGGCCTGCGCCGTCACCGCCACCGGCGTCGCCAGCGCGAGCATCATCAGGATCGTGCGCATCGTCTTCTCCCCTCGAAACCGGACCGGAATGCCATTGCCCGTATGTACGCATGATGAGCGATCCGGCTCCCGCTTGCCGTCGCGGCCATAAGAACGTATAAGGAACAAATGGCACAGCTCGACACCCGCGAAAAGCTGGCGATCCTGGCGGATGCCGCGAAATATGATGCATCCTGCGCGTCTTCCGGCACGGCGAAGCGCGACAGCCGCGACGGCAAGGGAATCGGATCGACCGAAGGCATGGGAATCTGCCATGCCTATGCGCCCGACGGCCGTTGTATTTCGCTGCTCAAGATCCTTTTGACCAATAGCTGCATCTTCGACTGCCATTATTGCATCAACCGCAAGTCCTCCAATGTCCGCCGGGCGCGCTTTACGGCGCAGGAAGTGGTGAACCTGACCCTGGCCTTTTACCGGCGCAATTATATCGAGGGACTGTTCCTCTCGTCGGGTATCATCCGGTCCTCCGACTATACGATGGAACAGATTGTCGAGGTGGCGCGCAGCTTGCGCGAGGATCACGACTTTCGCGGCTATATTCACCTGAAGACCATCCCCGATGCCGATCCCGAACTGGTCCGGCTGGCGGGCGTCCATGCCGACCGCGTGTCGATCAATGTCGAACTGCCCACCGTCGGCGGGCTCCGGCGGCTCGCCCCGGAAAAGGACGCGTCGCGGATCGAGGGCGCGATGGCCGATGTGAAGACCGCGATCGACGACCGAAAGGACGCGGCGAAACGCTATCGGTCCGCCCCCGGCTTCGCCCCCGCCGGCCAGTCGACGCAGATGATCGTCGGGGCCGACGCCGCGACCGACCGCGACATCGTCGGCCGCGCGGCGACGCTCTACGATCGCTTCCGCCTGCGCCGCGTCTATTATTCGGCGTTCAGTCCGATCCCCGACGCCTCCGCCGTCCTGCCGCTCCAGCGCCCGCCGCTGCTGCGCGAGCACCGGCTCTACCAGTCCGACTGGCTGATGCGCTTCTACGACTATCGCCCCGATGAGGTGGCGGCGGCGGCGGACGAGGCGACGGGCATGCTGCCGCTCGACATCGATCCCAAGCTCGCCTGGGCGCTCAAGTTCCGCCAGCATTTCCCGGTCGATGTGAACCGCGCCCCGCGCGAGATGCTGCTGCGCGTGCCCGGGCTGGGGGTGAAGGCGGTGGACCGGATCATCGCCACGCGCCGATGGCGGCGGCTGCGGCTGGAGGACATTGCCCGGCTGACCGTCTCGATCGCCAAGCTACGCCCCTTTCTGATCGCGGCGGACTGGCGCCCGGTCGGCTTGTCCGATCGCGCCGATGTGGCGCCGCTGGTCAAGCCGCGCGCGAGACAGCTCGAACTCTTCGCCTGAATGAGAGTGATTCGCGGGTGAAACGGCGCTGCGGCTGCGCCGTTGGGATGCGCGAAGGAGATTGGATCATGGCCACCGCCGACATCTATGCCGATCTGAAGCGCGACCACGACAAGCAGCGCGACATGCTGAAGCAGCTCGCCGATCTGAAGGGCGACAGCGCGAAGCGCCGGACGCTGTTCGAGACCTTCCGCGTCGAGGTGCAGAGCCATGCGGCGGCCGAGGAAGAGTCGCTCTATGCGACCATGCTGGGCGAACCCGACCTGCGCGACGATGCCCGCCACTCGGTGTCCGAGCATAAGGAGATCGACGATCTGCTGGGCGAGATGATGGATCTCGACTTCGCTTCGGACGAATGGGAATCCAAATTCTTCCATATGCGTCACCGCTATGAACATCATATCGATGAGGAAGAGGAAGAGATGTTTCCCGCCGCCGAGAAGGAACTCGACGACGCGACCGAGCGGAAGCTCGCCGAAATCTATGAGGAGCGCAAGCCGATCGAGGCGAGGGACGCCAAGGCCAACCCGCCCGGCGGGAACGAGCGCGATTGATCCTTGAATGCGTCTACAATCCTCCCCGGCGCAGGGATGCGGACCTTGCGAAACAGGGTGGAGGGGGAGCGCGTCCAGCGGCGATCCGCGGGACACACCCGCTTCGGCAGGCCCATATCGGGGATGATCCGCTGGCGCACAGGCCGCAGTGTTGGGGCAAAGGCTGACCCGTGCGGATCGTCACTCTTCCCGCCGCCGATGACTTCGATGCGTGGCGCGACGCGGCGCGCGGGCTGATCGCCGATGGCGTGCCGCCCGACCAGGTGGTGTGGCAGGTCGGTCCGCAAGCAGCCGATCTGTTCGGGGCGATGGGTCAAGCGGTCGCCCTCCCTGCGCCAACGACCCGCTTCACCGTCTCGCGCGGCTTTCTCGACCTCGCGCGCAGCGTGATCCTGTCCAGCGATCCCGAGCGTTTCGCGTTGCTCCACACCGCGCTCGACCGGCTGCGCCACCAGCCCCGGTTGATCGAGGATCAGGCCGATCCGCTGGTCCGCCGCCTCGATCGGCTGGCCAAGGCGGTGCGGCGCGACATTCACAAGATGCGCGCCTTTCTCCGCTTCCGCGAAACCGGGGATGAGGGCGGGCCGCGCTATGTCGCCTGGTTCGAGCCCGAGCATCATATCGTCCGCGCCAATGCGGCATTCTTCGTCAACCGCTTCACCACCATGCGCTGGTCGATCCTGACGCCGGAGGTCTCGCTGCACTGGGACGGCCAGACCTTGTCCGAAGGCCCCGGCGCGACCAGGGCGGACGCGCCGGAGGGCGACCCGACCGAGGCGGTGTGGAAGACCTATTATGCCAGCATCTTCAATCCCGCCCGTGTGAAAGTCGGCGCGATGCTGAAGGAGATGCCGCGCAAATACTGGAAAAACATGCCCGAAACCGCGCTGGTCCCGCAGTTGATCGCCAGTGCGCAGGCACGCGAGACGCGCATGATCGATACCGCCAGGCAGGATGTCCGCGCCGGGCTTGGCGGCGATGCCCGGACGGCCTGGGCCGCGCTGCGCGACGAGGCGATGGGCTGCACGCGCTGTCCGCTGCACGGCCCCGCGACGCAGACGGTATTCGGTGAAGGTCCGGTGGACGCCGCCCTGATGTTCGTCGGCGAACAACCGGGCGACCAGGAGGATCTGGCCGGCCACCCCTTTGTCGGCCCCGCCGGTCAGGTCTTCGACCGCGCGGTGGCGGAGGCGGGGATCGACCGCGCGGCGGCGTACATCACCAACGCGGTCAAGCATTTCAAATTCGAACCGCGCGGCAAGCGCCGGATTCACGAATCTCCGAATGCGGGCGAAATCCAGGCCTGTCGCTGGTGGATGGAGCAGGAACGGCTGCTGATCCAACCCCGGGTGACGGTGGCGCTGGGCGCGACGGCGGCGCGCGCGCTGTTCGGCAAGGCCATGACCATCGGGCGCGAGCGGGGAAAGGCGCTACCCCTGCCCGATGGCGGCACCGCGGTCATCACGGTGCATCCCAGCTACCTGCTCCGCCTGCCCGACCCGGCCGCCAAAGAGGCGGAGTATGCGCGCTTCGTCCAGGACCTGAGGTTGGCGGCGGGATTGCTGGGCTGATCGATCGCGGGGGGGCTCCGGGTTTCCCTTGCAGTTGCGCAATTCCTGATCGGGCGTCCGACAAGACGGACATCATCGACGCGCGTGGGCGGCGCGCCACCCAGCCGGTGAACCCCGATCGGTTCGAGCCGCCTCGATTCGGGGATCGCGACGCAATGGCACGCCAACAACGACCGACACCCGCCTCACATCGTCCGCGGGTCCGATCCGATCCGTCCATCCGCAGCATCCAGCGCGTCGATCGCCGCCATATCCGCGTCGTCCAGCGTCAATTCGGTCGCCGCGAGATTGTCCGTCATGTGCGCCGCATCCGCCGCCTTGGGGATCACGGACAGGCCGTGGCCCAGATGCCAGGCCAGCACCACCTGGGCGGTCGAGCGACCATGTTTGTCGGCGATCCGCACGATCTCGGGCCGTTGCAACAGATCGCCGCCCCGCCCCAGCGGGCTCCAGCTCTGGGTCACGATGCCCTTGCGCGCGTGATAGGCGCGCGCCTCACGCTGCTGGAAACGGGGGTGGAGCTCGATCTGGTTGACCGCCGGCACCACGCCCGTCGCCACGCCGTCCTCGCCGTCGAGCGCCATGGTCAACGCGCCATAGGTCTCGACATCCAGCCGGCAGTCGATCGCATCCGCCGGATCGACGGTTCCGGGATCGACCTCCTGCTCCGGCGCGGCGGAGAGCGGCGCGGTGGCCAGCAGGACGGGGAAAACCGCCTGAAATACCACGCCCGATCCTGTCGTATGACCGGGAGTCGCGGCAACCCCGCTCCCAACCCTGTGCCAAAGCGACCGCGCCGCCGCCCCGGAGCGATTGACCCCCGTGCGCCAATCGCGCAAGTCGCTGACCCCATGGTCGAACATATTCTTTCCGCGCTGGCGGGCTTTGCCATCTGGGTCATTTCGACGGGGGGCTATCTGGGCGTGATGCTGCTGATGGCGATCGAAAGCGCCTGCATTCCGCTGCCGTCGGAAATCATCATGCCGTTCGCGGGCTATCTGGTGTCGACCGGCCAGTTCAACCTGTATCTCGCCGCGACCGCGGGCGCGCTGGGGTGTAATCTGGGTTCGATCGTCGCCTATGAGATCGGCAAGCGGGGCGGCCGCCCGGTGGCGGAGCGTTGGGGCCGCTATCTGCTGATCGGGCCGGGCGAGTTGGACGCCGCCGATCGCTTCTTCGCACGATATGGCTCGATGGCGGTGCTGATCGGGCGGCTGTTGCCGGTGATCCGCACCTTCATCGCCTTCCCCGCCGGGGTCGCGCGGATGAAGCTCGTGCCCTTCCACCTCTACACCTTCATCGGCAGCTGGCCCTTCTGCCTCGTACTGACCTTTATCGGGCGCGAACTGGGCGACAAATGGAATTCCGACCCGCGCGTCAAGGCGTTCTTCCACCGCGCCGACCTGGCGATCGGCATCGTGCTGGTCGCGCTGATCGCCTTTTACATCTGGCACCGGGTACGCGGGCTGAAGCGCGCACAGCGCTGAACCAGCCAGAGCGCGAGCGGGAGGACAAGGGCCGCCCATAGGGCAAGCCCTGCCCAGGGCGTCCAGCCCCACCATTCGGACGGGACGGTGCGCAGGTCGCCGGGCAGGAAGCGCAACTGCATCACCGCCTGCCACCAGGCCCAGCGATATTGCGGCGGCGCGAAGATCTCGGCCGCCGCGATGGTCAGGTTGATCGCGATGGACGCGATGAGCAGCATGGCCAGCGCCACCCGCTCGCGCCGATATCGCGCGCAGGCCCAGAGCGGCGCCAGCCCCAGCGCAGCGACACCCGCCAGCGGCATGGCATGGCGCGGGCCCGTGGCATTGCCACCGTCCCAATAGACATAGGCCGCGTTCACCAGCAGCGCGACCAGCACCACGCCAACGGCGGTCAGCGCCAGCCCCCGCGTCGCGCGCTCCCGACCCAGCCGCCACAGGCCGGCGGGAGCGAGCAACAGGATCGGCGCGACCCAGATCAACCCGCGCGGCGGCCCGATCAGGATCTCGCCCAGGATCAGCGGATGCGGGACGGTCAGGCCGAACAGCCCCTGATTCATCCCCGCGAACCCGACCACGCCCGAATAGCCGATGCGGAACAGCGTCCCGAAGGCGAAGAGATTATAGGCGAAGAGTGGCAGCAGCCCGATCATGCCCGCCACGAAGAACGGCCACAGCGTTCGGGGCTGCGCGCGATGCCGCCACAGCGCCCAGAGGCCGATGATCGATCCCGCCAGCACCGCCTGATATTCGATCACCACGGCGAAGCCGAGCGCCAGCCCGGCGACCACCAATCCTCTGGTCCCTCCCCGCGCGATACCGGCCAGGGCGATGACGAACAGCGCGGCCACCGGCGCATGGCCCAGCAGCGTCGTCGAATAGCCCCAGATCGGCGTGCCCAGCGCATAGCCCAGCGCCCCGAACAGCGACGCCGCCGCGCTGCCCGTCAATGCGAGCGAAAGATCGAATAACGTCACCGCGGCCAGCGCGGTCAGGAGCGCCGCGCCCAGGGCCGCCGCGACCCGGGTCCGCAATTTCAGATATTCGACGAAACCGGGATCGAAGCCGTTCGGATCATGCCGGGCGGCCCGATCGCCGGTGATGGCGTCGGTCAATGCCACCGCGGGCAGCGCGAGCAGCGTCATGCCCGGCGCCTTGTCGAGATAGACATGCTCGCCAAACTGCGCCTTGTCGATGGTCAGCGGCGCGAAGGGATCGATGGTCGCGGTGCCATCCTCCACCATGCGGATCGCGGCGAACAGGCGGGTGGCATTGTTCGGGTTCAGTTCCCACGAACCGAACCAGGCGGCGGAAAACCAGACCAGCAGGAACAGGCCGATCCGAATACCCCCCAAGCCCTGCGATCGCATCATCGGCGTCCCCCTCCTGCCTTCCCCCGCCGCTATCGGGGCGATGGCCGGGGCGCAAGGCAATCGCCCTCCGCCGGTGCGGACGATCAGCCGGTGCGGCGGGGCGGCGCGGGCCGGAAGCGCCAGATGCCCGAGCGCACGCTGGCGATCACCCCCGCCTGGGTCGCGCGCCGACCGTCATGGAGCGCGTCGAGCAGTTTTTCGATATTGGCCGCCTCCGACCAGGTCGGCGCCTCGATCGCGGCGGCAGCGCGCACCTCCCCGATCGCGCGACGCGCCAACCGGCGGCCCAGTTCACGCGGCAGGTCGGCGGCGCCGATGCGGACATTGTCGCCATCGATCTGCGCCCGCTCGCGCCACAGCCAGTCGACGGTCGCGCGCAGATCGGCATCCGCCTCGGCCAGTTGCGCCGCCGCGCGCGCCATCTGCGCCACGCCCAGCCATTCATGGCCGTCGAGCAACTGGCGAAAGCGCGTCCGATCATGGCGCGGATCGCTATTGGCCGGATCGTCGACGAATGGCGCTTCGGCGCGGCGGACGATCCGACGCAGTTCGGCGCGCCGCCAGTCGAGCAGCGGCCGCAGGATGGTCGCCCCCGCGATCACGGTGCGCGCCCGCACCCCCGACAGGCCTGCCAAGCCCGCGCCGCGCGCCGCGCGCATCAGGAACGTCTCGGCCTGATCGTCGGCATGATGCGCGGTCAGGATCACCGGCGCACCGATCGCACCCGCACAGGCGGCCAGCAGCGCGTAGCGGCGCTCACGCGCCTGCGCCTGGATGCTCGCCCCCGCGATCGCGCTGTCGGGGCGCAGGATATGGTGCGGCACGTCCAGCGTCGCGCAGTGCGCCGCGACCATCCGCGCCTCGTCCGCCGCTTCGGGCCGCAATCCGTGATCGACCGTCGCCACCGCGATCCGCCCCGGAAACGCCCCGGCCGCGAGCGTCAGCATCGCCATGGAATCGGGGCCGCCCGAAACCGCCAGCAAGATGGGGGCGGGATCGGTAGACGGATCGTGTAGGATCGTCAGATCGGCGGTGAAACGCGCGATCTGATCGACGGCCGTGGCATCGGTGGCCATGATGCTCTCAAAACTGGTCAGGGATTGGTTCGCTCTGGCCCTTCGATGGTGCGGGCGCAAGCGATTTCACGACCTTTCGTCCCGCCCGCGCCGCACTGCACCCGGCCAGTCGGTGGCTCTGGCGCGACCGGGGATCATCGCGGTACGATATTTGGGAACGCGCAGGCTCGCCTTCCCAAACCGGCTTTCACGCCATCACTTGCACTTGGCCGCGACGCGCCCGGTTTCGACATGCCCCTTCATCGTGGCGGACAGCTTCGCACCATAGACGTCGGTCAGTTCGTCATAGACCTTGCACGCATCGGCAGGCTTGTTCAGCTTGGTCAGCGCCTGGCCCAGATAGAGGAGGCTGTCGGGCGCGCGCTCACCGTCCGGGAACTTCTTGTAATTCTCGTAAAAGGCCATCGAGGCGAGGCTCGGCTTGCCCGAGTCGAGATAGGTCCGGCCGAGCAGATTCTGCGCGTAGCTGGCGCGGCGGCTCTTGGGATAGTCGGCGACGACCTTCTTCAGCTGGATTTCCGCCTCGCTATACCGTTTGGCGGCCCAGAGGCGATAGCCATAGAGATAGGCATCCTCGGCGGCATCGCCGGTTGCGGGCTTGTCGACCGCGGCATTCGCCGCCCCGTTCGCCGCCCCGCTGCCCGCTGGTGTCGCGGCGGTGTCGCCGGTCGCGATCGCCGTCGCGGCCGAGGTCCGTCCGGGGCGTGTCTGCCCGGTACCGGCAGGCACCGACATGGCGAGCGGCGTGCTCTGCCCGGCGGGCGCGATCGGCGCGGGGCCAGCCTCCAGCGCCTTCAGGCGGGCGTCGGTCGCGCGCTTATAGGCGTCGAACTGGTCCTGCATCTGACGGACGCGATGGCCATTCTGCTCGATCTGGCCGGTCAGGCCGGCCATCTGCTCCTCGAGCGAGGTGACGCGCGAGGTCAGGTCGGCCAGCGCGCTGGTCGCGGGGACGCCGGCCGCCTGGACCTGGGTCTGCGGCGCAGAGACCTGCGGCTGGACATATTGGCCCGCGCCGCCCGGAAAGACCTTGCGCTGCACCGCGCGCATCTCGCTTTCCAGCTTGGTGACGCGCCCTTCGACATTGGACTGGGCCGAGACCGCAGCGGGAAGGACAAGAACGGCCGCGACACCGGCCAGCAACAGGTTACGCATCGGTCTCACCCCCCGGTGGGATAGTGGAACAAGGAATGGGGGATTGTGATGAATCCCCCCGGGTTTCGCCAGCCCTAAAGGCACCGGACCCGAAGGCCCCGGCCCTGAAGATATGACGGTTACAGATCAGCCGGACCCGTGGCGGCGGGAGACGGCGACGGGGCGGCCGCAGGGGTCGCACCGCCGGTCGTGGTCGACTCGCTCCGCTCGCGGCGCGACGACGCCGCGCGCGCGCTCGTCCGTGCGGGCGTGGCGGTTTCACGCGCGGCGCGCGGCGCGGCTTCGACCGGAGCGCCCGACAGGCGGGCCGCGATCGCCGTGCCGTCGATATGGACATCCTTGATCGCCCGCGATCCATCGCCCAGCGGCGGCACGGCCGCCCCGTTCAGCGTGATCTCCAGCTTGTCCGGGCGGCCGACATTCACCATCGGGCCCTTGGCATCGGCGGGCACTTCATATTGCTCGCCGGGCTTCAACGTGCCCATCTTCAAGGTCTTGTTGTCGGCGTCATAGACGCGCAGCCAGACATCGCCCTTGGCGGTCAGCACGACCTTGCCACCCGTCACCGGCGCGGCGCTGGGCGTGGGGGCGGGGGCCGGGGTCGGCGCGCCATCGGCCAGCGGCGTCGCGGCGGGCACCTCCTGCGCCGTATGATCGCGGCGGAACAGGTCCGTGCCGTACCACAGCCCCGCCAGGATCAGCAGCGCCAGCGCCAGTCCGACGCCCAGGATCGCGATGCCGCGCGACGGCACGCGGGCCGGATCGGCGATGTCCTGCGGCACATATTCGCTGGTGCGGCGGCCCATGCGATCGACATCGGCGCGCACCGCCTGCGCGATCGCGACCTCATCGGCGCCGACGGCCCGTGCATAGGCCTTGGCGAAGCCCACGGCATAGGTCGCCGAGGGCAGACTCTGATAATCGGATGCCTCGATCGCCGCGAGATGGCGGCTGGGAACGCGCGTGCGGGCGCCGATATCACCGAGCGACAGCCCCTGTGCCTCCCGGGCGGCGCGCAGGACGTCACCGGCGCGGGCGGGGGCCGACGGCGCGACATCGTGGCCGGGATTGACCTCGTCCATTCTCAACTCCGAAGTGACCATGGCCCACCCCATGGTCGCGGCCGTTCTTTCAGAGGCCCGGCCTCAAGTCAACGCGAAGCCCACCGCTTCGTCAGGCCAATTCGACACCATTCGTCGCAGCCCAGGCTCCAAGCGCCCCGCGCATGTCGCGCACCGGCTTGGCCAGCAGCCTCGCCATTTCCTGCGCGATCCCCGCACGGTCGAGCGAGCGGATCATCGCCTTGACCGGACCGACCGCCGCCGGGGTGATCGACAGGCGATCGAAACCCAGTCCGATCAGCGCCATAGCCTCCAGCGGCCGTCCGCCCATCTCGCCACACACGCCCACGCGCACCCCCGCCTCGCGCGCGGGTTCGACGACGCGGCGCAGAAAACGCAGGATCGACGGGCTGAGCCAGTCATAGCGTTCGGCCAGCTTGGGATTGGCGCGGTCGGCGGCGAACAGAAACTGGGTCAGGTCGTTGGTGCCGATCGACAGGAAATCGACATTCGGCAGGATCAGGTCGAGCTGTTCGGCCAGCGCGGGCACCTCGAGCATCGCGCCATAGCGTATCTCAAGCGGCAGGCGACGCCCGCGCCCGTTCAGCCAGACCCGCTGCGCCTCGAACAGCGCCTTGGCCTCGTCGAACTCCCACGCCTCGGACACCATGGGGAACATCACGTGCAGCGTCCGCCCCGCGCCCGCCTCCAGCAGCGCGCGGGCCTGCGCCTTCATCAACCCTTCGCGCTCCAGCGCCAGCCGCAGCGCGCGCCAGCCCATGGCGGGATTCTCCTCATCCCCGGCCTCGACGTTCAGATAGGGCAAGGCCTTGTCGCCGCCGATATCGATGGTGCGGAACACCACCGGGCGATCGCCCGCCGCCTCCATCACGTCGCGGTACAAACGCTGCTGACGCTCGCGCTGCGGCAGGGTCGCGGAAACGAGGAACTGGAACTCGGTGCGGAACAGGCCGATCCCGTCCGCCCCGGTGGTGTCGAGCGCGGCGGCATCGTCGCGCAGCCCGGCATTGACCATCAGCGTGATACGATGCCCGTCCTTCGTCACCGGCGGCACGTCGCGCAACGCCGCAAAGGCCGCGCGCCTTTTTTGCCGCAACGACAGCTTGGCGTCGAACGCCTCCTCCATCGCCAGCGTCGGGCGGACCAGCACGCTGCCTTCGTTCACGTCGAGCAGCAGGTGATCGCCGTCCGCAATCTGCCGCCGGACATCGCGCACCCG
Source organism: Facivitalis istanbulensis (assembly GCF_040560405.1). Taxonomy (NCBI): domain Bacteria; kingdom Pseudomonadati; phylum Pseudomonadota; class Alphaproteobacteria; order Sphingomonadales; family Sphingomonadaceae; genus Facivitalis; species Facivitalis istanbulensis. The sequence goes on along the minus strand of NZ_JAVSCQ010000003.1, from coordinate 154,256 downwards.
GCCCAGCACCGGCAGGCCCATGGCGCGCGCGACGATGATGACATGCGCGGTCAGCGATCCTTCCTCCAGGATCACGCCCTTCAGCCGCCGCCGGTCATATTCCAGCAACTCGGCCGGGCCCAGGTTGCGCGCGATCAGGATCGTGTCCTGGCGCAGCCCCATCTGCGCCGCCGTGCCCATCTGGCCCGACACGATGCGCAGCAGCCGGTTGGACAGATCCTCCAGATCGTGCATCCGGTCGGCGAGCAGCGGGTCGTCGATCTGGCGCATCCGCTGGCGCGTGCGCTGCTGCACCCGCTCGATCGCCGCCTCGGCGGTCAGCCCGCTGTCGATCGCCTCGTTGATGCGCCGCGCCCAGCCCTCGTCATAGGCGAACATCTTATAGGTCTCGATGACCTCGACATGCTCGCCCGCGACGCCGAACTCGGCCTCGCGCGCCATGCGGTCGATCTGCTCGCGCATCTTGTCGAACGCGGCATAGACGCGGCGGCGCTCGGCATCGATATCCTCGGCAACCGTATGCTCGATGACGATGCGCGGCTGGTGGAACACGGCGAAGCCGCTGCCCATGCCCTCGACCAGCTTCTGCCCGGACAGCCGGATCGACGCGGTCATCTGCGGCCGCGCGCCCGCCGCGCCCGCCGCATCGATCAGCCCGGCATTGGCGATCAGCTCGGACAGCACCATCGCGACGGTCTGCAACGCCTCGATCTCGACATCGGCATATTTGCGCGGTTCGCTATGCTGTACCGCCAGCACGCCCACCGCCCGCTCGCGCCGGATGATCGGCACGCCCGCGAAGCTGTGGAACCGGTCCTCGCCCGTCTCCGGCTTATAGGCGAAGTCGGGATGGCTGGCCGCTTCGTCGAGGTTCAGCACCTCGACATCCTCGGCGATGGTGCCGACCAGCCCCTCGCCCAGCGCCAGCTTGGTGACATGTACCGCCTCCTCGGCCAGGCCGCGCGTCGCGAACAGTTCCAGCACGCCTTCGCGCAGCAGGTAGATCGAACACACCTCGCTGCCGATAGCCTCGCCGATGATCTGGACGACCTGGTTCAGCTTGGATTGGGCGGGGTTGCGCGACGCCATCACGTCGTGCAGGCGGACGAGAATCTCGCGGGCGGATGCGGCGGCCGAAACGGGCATGACCACAGGGCTATCAGACCCGATGCGGGGGTGTCATGCGCTAATATCGCAGTCGCGTGTCTTTATGTTTCCGGGCCGCCTCGCTGCGATCATCAGCCGAGCAGCGCGGCGATATCGATCGGCCGGCCGTCGCGGCGCAGCTCGACCGTGACCCCCGGCACCGTGCCGCCCCGCGCGCGCATGGCGCGACCCAGCACCGCCCCGCCCTCGACCCGCTGCCCCGGCCGCACCGCGATGCCGCCCAGCCCGGTCACCAGGCTGGTCCAGCCATGGCCATGGTCGAGGATGACGATGCCGCCATAGCCGCGAAACGGCGCGGCATAGCGGATCATCCCCGCCGCCGGGGCGGTGACCGGCGCCTGCGCATCGGTAGCCAGCGTCAGCCCGCGCGCCCGGACCCCCGAATCGGAGATTTCGCCAAATCCCGTCGCCACCCGCCCGCGCACCGGCAGGCGATAGGTGCCCGCCGGGATCGCCGCGCCGCGCAGACCGGGGGCCAGCGGCCGTGCGATCGGCCCGGGCAGCGCGGCCAGATCGCTGGCGGTCGCCTGCGCCTCGCCGCGCTCGGCCATCTGGTCGATCAGGTCGCGCGCCGCCTCGCCCAGGGCCAGGGCACGATTGGATTCGTCGATGGCGCTGCGCCCGAGCACATCCGCGCGCCCGCGATGCCGGGCCTCCAGCGCGGCCAGCGCCTTGCGCTCGCCCTCCAGCTTGCTGCGCGTCGCGGTCAGCGCGTGTGCGGCCAGCACTGCCTGCGCGCGCACCCGCCGCGTCGCCGCCAGTTCGTCGCGCACCGCCTGCGCCCGCCCGGCGACGACCGGCGCGATGGTGCCGAACACCGCGCGGACATGCGCCAGATCGGCGACCGTCCCCGGCTGCGCCACCGCCGCGATCGGCGGGCGCGCGGCCATGTCCTGCATTGCCGCCAGCAGATGCGCGAGCGGCGCCTGCGCGCGGGCCAGCCGCTCCTGCTGCCGCGCCAGCAGCCCGGCGACCAGATCGACCCGCGCCTGCGCCGCGCGCACCTCGGCCTCGGCGGCGGTCACGCGCGCGGCGACGGCGCGTTCCCGCGCCTGGGCGATCGCGGCGGCGTCTCGCTCCGCCCCGGCCTGTTGCTCCAGCACACGCGCACGCGCCTGCGCCGCCGCCGCCCCGGCCCGCGCCTCGCCCAGTCGGCGCTGGTCGGCGGCGATGTCGGTCGCGCCCAGCAGCAACAGGGCCGCCAGCGCCGCTCCGCTCCGCCGGCCCATGCTCATCCTTCGCGGTGATAGGGGTGGTTGGCCAGGATGCTGGTCGCCCGGAACAGCTGCTCGGCCAGCATCGCGCGCGCCATCATATGCGGCCAGGTGGCGCGGCCATAGGAGATCAGCAGGTCGGCGCGCGCGCGGTCGGCGTCCTCGAACCCATCGGCCGCGCCGATCATGAATCGGCATTCGCGCACGCCGTCGTCGCGCCAGCGCTCCAGGCGCCGCGCGAAATCCATCGAAGAAAGATTCTCGCCCTTCTCGTCCATCAGGACCAGACGCACCTGTCCCTCCAGCGGCGGCACCTTGCCACCCGTGTCGGGGAGTTCAGTGACCTTGGTGGGCCAGCCGATCCGCTTGAGATAGCGGTCGACCAGTTCGGCCTCGGGCGAACGGCCGATCCGCCCGCGCGCGACGATATGCAGCAACACGGGCGGGCTCTGGACGCGTCAGAGCTGGCGGTCGGCCGGGCTGGCGGGGGGTGTCGGCGCATCGCCGAACGCCCACATGCGCTCCAGATTGTAGAAGGTGCGCACCTCGGGCCGGAACAGGTGGACGATCACGTCATTGGCGTCGATCAGCACCCAGTCGGCGGTCGGCAACCCTTCGATCCGCACCGAGCGGCCGAATTCGGCCTTGATCTTCTCGGCGAGCTTCATCGCCATCGAGGCGACCTGCCGGGTCGAACGACCACTGGAGATCACCATGTAATCCGCGATCGACGATTTTCCGGCGAGCGGGATCGAGATCGTTTCCACCGCCTGGTCGTCGTCGAGCGAGGCGAGAATGAGGCGGTGCAGCGCCTCCACCTCTTCGGGATCGGACGGACGCGGCGATTGCGGGGAAGTGGCCAAGTTAGCTCCTGCGTTGGGGGACGGTTCGGCCCATATGCCGAAACCAGTCCGGATCGCGGGCCCGAAGGCCCGTGGCGGAAGTCGGGTCGGGTCGGAAGCGCAACAGCACGAAGGCCGGCAAACTCCACATCGTCCAGTTCTTCGCCTGGCCCGGACGCTTCTGGAAACGCCTGAACCAGCCCAGCGCGGGTGTCGCGTGGGCGGCGACATTGTACCCCGGACGGTCGACAACCGCAATCGGGATCGCGCGGGCAATCGCACGCCACGCCCGCCAGCGATGAAATTGCTGCAGATTGTCCTCGCCCATCAACCAGATGAAGCGATGGCGGGGATAGCGGCGAAGGATCGTTCGGACGGTGTCGATGGTATAGCGGGTGTGCAGGTCGCGCTCGATCGCGCTCGCACGAATGGGCGCGCGGCGCGCCATGATCCGTGCCGATTCCAGCCGCGCGGCGAAGGGGGCCATGTCCCCCGCCCCGTCCTTCAGCGGATTGCCCGGCGATACCAGCCACCAGACCTCGTCCAGGTCGAGCGCGCGCATCGCGTCCAGGGTGATGCGGCGATGACCGCGATGCGCGGGATTGAACGACCCGCCGAGCAGCCCGATCCTCAACCCGAAGTCCCGCCGCGAATCTGGCCCGCGCCGCGCCCGATCCATTTATAGGTGGTCAACCCTTCGAGCGCGACCGGCCCGCGCGAATGCAACCGCCCGGTGGCGATGCCGATCTCCGCGCCCAGCCCGAACTCGCCGCCATCGGCGAACTGGGTGGATGCGTTCCACAGCACGATCGCGCTGTCGACCTGGCGCAGGAAGCGTTCCGCGACCTCCGCATCCTCCGCCACGATCGCATCGGTATGGTGCGATCCATGCGCGGCGATATGCGCCATCGCCCCGTCCACCCCCTCGACCAGCGCGACGCTGGCGATCGCATCGAGATATTCGGTATCCCAGTCCTCGGGCGTGGCGGGCTCCAGCCCCGGCACGATCTCGCGCACCGCATCGTCCCCGCGCACGGTGCAGCCCGCCTTCATCAGCGTCGCGACCAGCTCCGCCGGATGGCAATAGGCGGCGTCGATCAGCAACGTCTCCATCGCACCGCAAATGCCGGTCCGCCGCATCTTGGCGTCGCGCACGATCCGCGCCGCCATGGCCCGGTCGGCCGACGCGTCGACATAGACATGGTTGATCCCGTCCAGATGCGCCAGCACCGGCACCCGCGCCTCCGCCTGCACCCGCGCGACCAGGCTCTTGCCGCCACGCGGGATCAGCAGGTCGATCAGCCCGTCGGCGGCCAGCATCGCCCCCACCGCCGCGCGATCGGTGGTCGGGACCAGTTGCACCGCATCCGCCGGACCGCCCGCCGCCGTCCACCCTTCCACGAAGGCGGCGTGGAGCGCGCGGTTGCTGTGCACCGCCTCGGACCCGCCACGCAGGATCGCGGCATTGCCCGCCATCGCACAGAGCGCCGCGGCGTCGACGGTGACATTGGGGCGGCTTTCATAGACGATCCCGATCACCCCCACCGGCACGCGGACGCGTGACAGATGAAGGCCGTTGGGCCGGGTGCGCGCATCGATCCGTTCGCCGACCGGATCGGGCAGCGCCGCCACCGCCTCGACACCCGCGACGATGCCGTCGATCCGCCGCTCGTCGAGCTTCAGCCGGTCGAGCATCGCGGGCGACAGGCCGTTCGCGGCCCCCGCCGCCATGTCGCGTGCATTGGCGTCGAGAATGGCCGGAGCCGCCGCGCGAATCGCGCCGGCGGCGGCGCGCAACGCCCGGGCCTTGGCCTCGGTCGGCATCTGCGCCAGCGTCCGCGCGGCGATGCGCGCGCGCTGCCCCATGTCGGCGATCAGGGCGGGAATGTCGTGATGGTCAGCCATGGCCTGTTCGCTAACACGCCCGAAGCACAGGCACCAAAACAAGAATCGTCCGCCATGGCAAAGGCAGGCGGCAGCGCGCGCCGTCTTGCGGAAAGGGGTTTCCTCATCGCCTTTCGACGACGCCCCGCGCCGGACGGCGAGGGAATGACGTCATCCCCTCTCCATTTGTCCGTTCGCAGCCCCTATGACATGGTCATGCTCAGCCGTTTCGAATCCCTCCCCAACCGCCGCGCCATCGTCGACCGCCGGGCCCTTGCCGAACAGGTCGCGGCGCTGGGCGTCACCGGGCCGGAAGGGCGGACCCGGGTCACGCCCGTGCTCCGCGCCGCACTGGACGCGGGGCGGCAGGAGGTGGCGCGACGCCTGTCCGTCCACCCGTCGCGCGGGTTGGAAGCGGCGGCGGCGCAGGCCTATCTGACCGACCAGATCCTGCGCGTCCTGTTCGATTTCACCACCGATACGCTCTATCCCCTGAGCAACCCGACGGCGGGCGAGCGGCTGACCCTCATCGCGGTGGGCGGCTATGGCCGGGGGGAGATGGCCCCCTATTCGGACGTCGATATCGGTTTCCTCACCCCCTTCAAGCAGACGCCCCATGCCGAACAGGTCATCGAATCGATGCTCTATTCGCTTTGGGACCTGGGGTTGAAGGTCGGGCATTCCAGCCGCTCGATCGACGAGACGATCCGCCAGGCCAAGGCCGACGTCACGGTGCGCACCGCGCTGCTGGAGAGTCGCTATCTGTGCGGCGACCTGGCGCTTTACGACGAAACCACGCGCCGGTTCAAAATCGAGATCCAGACCGATTCGCATCGCCAGTTCATCGCCGACAAGCTGGCCGAACGCGACCTGCGCCACCGCAAGATGGGCGACAGCCGCTATGTCGTCGAACCCAATGTGAAGGAGGGCAAGGGCGGGCTGCGCGACCTGCACGCGCTCTTCTGGATCGGCAAATATGTCTATGACGTCGACCGCGCCGCCGACCTGATCGAACGCGGCCTGTTCACCCGCGAGGAGTATCGCCAGTTTCACCGCGCCGACAATTTCCTGTGGGCGGTGCGCTGTCACCTCCACATCATCACCGGGCGGGGCGAGGATCGCCTGACCTTCGACGTGCAGCGGCAGGTGGCCGAGCGGATGCGCTTTTCCGACCGGCCGGGCAAGGCCAAGGTCGAGCGTTTCATGCAGCTCTATTTCCTTCAGGTGAAGACGGTCGGCGCGCTGACCGGCGCGTTCCTAGCGCATCTGGATGAACGGTTCGCGGCGCGCGGGCATCGCTTCGGCCTGCCCACCATCCGCCGGCGACCGCGCCGGTTGAACGGCTTCGTTCTGGATCGCGGCCGGCTGGCCTTGCCGCGCGACGATTTCTTCCAGGAAGACCCGGTCCGGCTGATCGAGATCTTCCAGCTCGCCGATCGCTACGAACTGGAGGTGCATCCGCTGGCGATGCGCGCCGCATCGCGCGATGCCAAGCTGGTCGACGATGTCCGCGCCGATCCCCGCGCCAACGCGCTGTTCCTCGACGTGCTGACCAGCCCCCGCGACCCCGAACTGGTGCTGCGCTGGATGAACGAAGCCGGGGTGTTCGGCCGCTTCGTCCCCGATTTCGGCCGTGTCGTGGCCCAGATGCAGTTCGACATGTACCATCATTACACGGTGGACGAACACACGATCCGCGCGCTGGGCCTGCTCTCCCGGATCGAGCGGCAGGACCTGACCGAGGAACATCCCGTCGCCTCCGCGATCATCGGCCAGATCGTGTCGCGCCGTGTCCTCTATGTCGCGGTGCTGCTCCACGACATCGCCAAGGGGCGCGGCGGGGATCACTCGATCCTGGGGGCGGCGGTCGCCGAGCGGCTCTGTCCCAGGCTGGGGCTGAGCGATGCCGAGACGGAGACGGTCGCCTGGCTGGTCCGCTGGCATCTCCTGATGTCCGCCACCGCGTTCAAGCGCGACCTGTCCGACTTCAAGACGATCCTCGATTTCTGCGAGACGGTGCAGAGCCCCGAACGGCTTCGCCTGCTGCTGCTCCTCACCATTGTCGATATCCGCGCGGTGGGGCCGGGTACGTGGAACGGATGGAAGCGGCAGTTGCTCGCCGACCTGTACGAGGCGGCCGAGGAGGTTCTCCGGCTCGGCCACAAGCAGCGCGGCCGGACCGAGCGGATCGCCGCCAAGCAGGCGCGGCTGGCCACAATATTGGGCTGGCCGGAGGCGCAGCTCGCCGCGCATGTCCATCGCCTGCCCGAGGCCTATTGGATCGCCGAGCCCGACGATGTGCTGGCGCACAATGCGCGCCAGATGGCGGCGGCGGGCGATGCCCAGCTTTCGATCGACGCGCAGGTCTATGGCGAGCGGGGCGCGACGCTGGTGTCCATCTATGCCGCCGACCATCCGGGGCTGTTCTACCGCATCGCGGGCGCGATCCATGTGGCAGGAGGCAACATCATCGACGCGCGCATCCATACGACGCGCGACGGCATGGCGATCGACAATTTCCTGGTGCAGGACCCGCTCGGCCGCCCGTTCGACGATCCGGGCCAGCTCGCCCGGCTGCGCCGCGCGATCGAGGATGCGCTGGCCAATCGCAGCAAGCTGGCCGATCGTCTGGTCGCCAAGCCCGCCGCGCGGCCGCGCTCGGATGCCTTTCCGATCGTGCCCAACGTGCTGATCGACAATCGCGCGTCGAACCGCTTCACCGTGGTCGAGGTCCATGCGCGCGATCGCCCGGCGCTGCTCAACCAACTGGCGCACGCGCTGTTCCAGTCGAAGGTGACGATCCATTCGGCGCATGTCGCCACCTATGGCGAGCGCGCGGTCGACGTGTTCTATCTGACCGACCTGACCGGGGACCAGATCACCAATGGCGGGCGGTTGAAGACGCTGGAGAAGCGGTTGCTCGGGGCCGCGGCGGGGGAGGCGATGGAGGTGGCGGCGTAAGGGCCCGCTCATTCCGTTCCGCCACAGGTCCGGCGAAGGGGCGATCGTTGCTCGCGGAGATAGCCCCCTTCCCTCACCACCACCCCGGCGAAGGCCGGGGCCCAGTTACCTCGTCGTCGGTGGTGCGCTATATCGCCAGCGTAGAAGATCGGCGGTGTCGCACCTTCGCTGGCTTTACCGCAACTGGCCCCCGGCCTGCGCCGGGGTGGTGCGGGTGTTGGGCAAGGGGTGAAGCGTACTTGGGTGAACGGAGATCGGCAGGCACATCTCCCCCGCCTCTCAACCATCCCTCCCAAAACAAAACCCCCGGCGGCCCGAAGGCCCCGGGGGTCTGGAAAGCATCGCGCCGGGGATCACATCCCCGAGTCGCCTCGCATCACTTCGGCGCCAGCACCATCAGCATCTGGCGGCCCTCCATGCGCGGATAGGCTTCGACCTTGGCAACCTCCGCCACCTGCTCGGCAACGCGCTGGAGCACGTTCATGCCCAGCTGGCCGTGGCTCAGCTCGCGACCGCGGAAGCGCATGGTGACCTTCACCTTGTCGCCCTCGCCAATGAATTCGACCACCTTCTTCATCTTGGTGTCGTAATCATGGTCGTCGATATTCGGACGCATCTTGATCTCCTTGATCTCCTGCGTCTTCTGCGACTTGCGGGCGAGGTTCGCCTTCTTCTGCGCCTCGTACTTATACTTGCCGACATCGAGGAACTTGGCGACGGGCGGGTCGGCGTTCGGCGACACCTCGACCAGGTCGAGGCCGAGTTCCTGAGCCTGTGCCATTGCTTCGCGCGTGTACATCACGCCGAGATTCTCGCCCTCATGGTCGATGACGCGAACCTTGGGGCTTTGGATCCACTCGTTGAATCGGGGACCGTTCATCGGCGGCGCCTGCATAGGACGGCGCATCATGGGAGGACGTATGGGTATTTCTCCTGTGGCAATTACCGACGCAATATAAGCGATCAGGCATAAATTGGGAAGGGCGAGACAGGCGTCCCGCCCTTGGGTTCAACAGATTGTGGTTCAGCCGCGCAAGTCGGGCGGAGTCGCCTCCCTGCGCAGCATCGCGATGGCCTCGTCGAGCGTCATGACCTCCTGCGCCTGGCTTCCCAGACGACGGACGGCCACCTTGCCTTCCTCGGCCTCGCGCTTGCCGACGACCAGCAGCACCGGCACCTTGGCGACCGAATGCTCGCGCACCTTGTAGTTGATCTTCTCGTTGCGCAGATCGGTCTCGACCCGGATGCCCGCCGCGGCCAGCCGCGCCGCCGCCTCGTCGGCATAGCCGTCCGCATCGGACACGATCGTCGCGACCACCGCCTGCACCGGCGCCAGCCACAGCGGGAAGCGGCCCGCATAATGTTCGATCAGGATGCCGATGAACCGCTCATAGGATCCGAAGATCGCGCGGTGGAGCATGATCGGGCGATGCCGCTCGCCATCCTCCCCGACATAGGAGGCGTCGAGGCGCTCGGGAAGCACCCGGTCCGACTGGATGGTGCCGACCTGCCACGTGCGGCCGATCGCGTCGGTCAGATGCCATTCCAGCTTGGGCGCGTAGAAAGCCCCCTCGCCCGGCAATTCCTCCCAGCCATATTGCTCGGTCGCCAGCCCGGCCTGGACCACCGCGTTGCGCAGTTCCTCCTCGGCCTGGTCCCACATCGCATCGGAGCCGAACCGCTTTTCGGGGCGCAGCGCCAGCTTGATCGAATAGGTGAAGCCGAAATCCCTGTAGACCCGGTCCGCCAGTTCGCAAAAGGCCCGCACCTCGTCGACGATCTGGTCTTCGCGGCAGAAGATATGCGCGTCGTCCTGGGTGAACTGGCGCACGCGCATCAGGCCGTGCAGCGCGCCATGCGGCTCGTTGCGGTGGCAGCAGCCATTTTCATACAGGCGCAGCGGCAGGTCGCGATACGACTTGATCCCCTGACGGAAGATCAGGACATGCGCGGGGCAGTTCATCGGCTTGAGCGCCATCCACTGGGCGTCGTTCGACACCAGCGGCCCCGCATCCTCGGTATTGGGCACTTCGTCGGGGATGACGAACATGTTCTCGCGATACTTGCCCCAGTGGCCCGACTGTTCCCACTGGCGCGCGTCCATCACCTGCGGCGTCTTGACCTCGCGATACTCCGCGCCGTCGATGGCGCGGCGCATATAGCTCTCCAGCTCGCGATAGATGCGGAAGCCCTTGGGATGCCAGAAGACCGAGCCATGCGCTTCCTGCTGGAGGTGGAACAGGTCCATCTCGTTGCCCAGCTTGCGATGGTCGCGCTTGGCGGCTTCTTCCAGCCGCGTCAGATGCTCGGCGAGTTGCTTCTTGTTGAGCCAGCCGGTGCCGTAGATGCGGCTGAGCATCGCGTTCTTCTGGTCACCGCGCCAATAGGCGCCCGACACGCGGGTCAGCTTGAAGGCATTGGGGTCGAGCTTGCCGGTCGAGGCCAGATGCGGGCCCCGGCACATGTCGAGCCACGCATCCTCGCCCTTGCCGGCGCGATAGACGGTCAGTTCCTCGTCATCGGGCAGCTCGGCGGCCCATTCGGCCTTGAAGGTTTCGCCCTGCGCGGTCCAGCGCGCGATCAGTTGCTCGCGGGTCCAGACCTCACGAATCAGCGGCTCGTCACGCGCGATGATCTTGCGCATCTCGGCCTCGATCGCGGGCAGGTCCTCTTCGGTGAAGGGCCGATCCTTTGGCGCGAAGTCGTAATAGAAGCCGTCCTCGGTCGCCGGGCCGAAGGTGATCTGCGTGCCGGGAAACAGCGCCTGCACCGCCTCAGCCAGCACATGCGCGAAATCGTGGCGCGCGAGTTCGAGCGCGTCGGCCTCGTCCTTCGCGGTCACCAGTGCGAGCGCGGAATCGCCCTCGAACGGGCGCATGATGTCGCGCAGTTCGCCATCGACGCGCGCGGCGATCGCGGCCTTGGCCAGGCCGGGTCCGATCGCGGCGGCGATGTCCGCGGGGGTAGTCCCGGGCGCGACCTCACGGACGGAACCGTCGGGCAGCGTGATACGGAACATCGCGGACATGGAAACAACTCTCTTCGATTAATGCGAATGAAGCGCCCCGCGAAGCCGCCGGGCGCGCGGGGTCTATAGGGAAGAATCCCCCCCGCGTATATGGGGTGGCCGGAACGCGTCCGAAGGGGCCATTTCCCCGCCCCGCCCCCGGCCCTGCCCGCTGGCTTCGCCCGATTTCGCTGTCACACCACGCGGAAGCGGTCCTATGCGATGGTCCCAAAGGGATGGTCCCTGTGGAGCGGCCGCCTTATGGATGGCGACTCCCGTTGCGCGGGTTCGACACACGGATACCCGACCGGCATGGACCGTTCCAGATGCAATACGGGGGCGACAAGGACCGTAATGCCGCGATGAATCTTCATTTGCCCGAATCCCTGGCGCGTCTGCGCCCCCGGCGACGCGGGATCGCCACCGTCCATGCCGAACTCCGCGACGGCATCGTCCCCGCCGGGGACCGGATGGCCAAGACCACCGATCTCGGCCCGCAAGAGGCTCCCAGCCGCAACTATCGCACCGTCGCGCTCATCATCGCCTGCGCGATGTTCATGGAAAATCTGGACGCCACCGTGCTCGCCACCGCGCTGCCCACGATGGCGCGCGATTTCGGCGTCCGCGCGCCCGAGATGAGCGTCGCGCTGACCTCCTATCTGCTGGCGCTCGCCATCTTCATCCCGGCCTCCGGCACCATGGCCGACCGGTTCGGGGCCAAGCCGGTATTCCGTACCGCGATCATCATCTTCGTCCTCGGCTCGATCGCCTGCGGCCTGTCGCCCAACCTGCCGATGATGACCGCCGCGCGCTTCTTCCAGGGGATGGGCGGGGCGATGATGATGCCCGTCGGACGGCTGGTCCTGCTGCGCTCGGTCGCCAAGCGGGACATGGTGTCGGCGCTGTCCTGGCTCATCATGCCCGCGCTGATCGGCCCGATCCTGGGGCCGCCGGTGGGCGGGTTCATCGTCACCTATCTCGACTGGCGCTGGATCTTCTGGCTCAATCTGCCGATCGGGATATTGGGCGTGGTGCTTGTCGGTCGCTTCATCGCCGATATCCGGGCGGAGGTGACGCATCCGTTCGACAGGCCCGGCTTTTTCCTGTCCGCCATTTCGCTCGGATGCCTGCTCGCCGGGCTGGAAGCCGGCAGCCGCTCGGGCGCCAGCGCACTCACCTTGGCCCTCGTCCTGATCGGGCTGGTCGCGGGGGCCTTTTATCTGCGCCACGCCCGCCATGCGGCGCATCCGATCCTCGACATCACGCTGATGCGCCTGCCCACCTTTCGCCTGTCGGTGATCGGCGGTTCGCTGACCCGCATCACCCAGGGCGCACAGCCCTTCCTGCTGCCGCTGATGATGCAGCTCGGGTTCGGGATGAGCGCGGCACAGAGCGGGACGATCACGGTGGCGACGGCCATCGGCTCGTTCGGCATGAAGAGCATGGCCCAGCGCATCCTGCGCCGGTTCGGCTTCCGCTCCAGCCTGATGGTGATCGGCGCGCTGTCGGCGCTGTCCTATGCCATCTGCGCCTTTTTCCGGCCCGGATGGCCGGTGCCCGCCATATTCGCGGTGCTGGTCGTGTCGGGCTTTCTGATGTCGTTCAATTTCACCGCCTACAACACCATCGCCTATGACGAGGTGGACAAGAGCCGGATGAGCGCGGCGACCAGCTTCTACGCGACGTTCCAGCAATTGATGCTGTCGCTCGGCATCTGCATCGCGGCGACCGCGCTGCACACCGCGATGCGGATCGGCGGGCGGATGACGCCCGACTTCGGCGATTTCTCGGCGGCGTTCCTGACGGTGACGCTGATTTCGCTGAGCGCGATCTTCGTCAATGCGCGTTTCGACCGCAACGCCGGCGCGGAGATCAGCGGGCGGCCCGCGCGCCAGGGCTGATCATCCGCGCATCCCGCGGCTAATGGCCGGTCAAAGGCCGGGCCGCGACCACCGAGCGCCGCCGCTACAGCGGCACTCGGCGGCCAGGCCCTTATTCGGCCGCCATGAAGGCGAACGGCTTTTCAGGGACGAACTGGCTCGACACCTCGCCGGACAAAATACGCGCCATGTCCACGCCAAGGTCCAGCTTGCGGACCTGCGCGCCTTCGGAGAAATCGAGCTTCTTCACATCCACCCAGAAGATATTGGGCGATGTTGCGGATTCGCCAAAGAAGACCTTGCTCTTCTGGTCCGCCACCACGCGCCAGCGGGTGGTGGAGAGATTGGGCGCCTCGGGAAGGCTCACGCCATAAGGCGCCGAGGCGTTGCGGATCACGCTGAACACCGCGGCGGCGGCAATCCTCGGGTCATCGCTCTGGGTCACGGCATTGATGTAGAAGCCGGCGCGTACGAACCGGTCTTCGGACCGTCCGCTGCCGGGCAGGAATTTTAGAGGATCGACCGCGCTCCAATATTTCTGAAGCGCGAGCTGATCGTCAAAGGGCGGGTCGTTCGTCACCACCTGATAGGCTCGGTTGTGATGGATGTTCAGCTTTCCGCCGATCCACTCCAGAACCGCGCTGTCGCCGCTCGCATCCGAGAGCGTCAGATGGAGCGGGGCGAGGCTGCCGGGCCGTCCGGGCACTTCGCCGGACACGATCTGCATCGGATGGGCGCGGGTATATTCAACGGCTTCGGACACCGTTGCGAACTGGTCGAGATAGAATTGCGCCCAGATCGCCAGCGACATGCGCGGCGTGGTCTTGTCGTCCTTGGGAAAACCGGTGCTGGTGAGCCATAGCAGGCTGGCGTTGAGGCCTGCCTCGTTCATGCCGTCCACGGTCGAAATGTCGTAGCCGGAGACGGCGAGGCTGCCATATTTCGACGTCCATTTGACCGAGCGTGGACCGGCGGCGCCGTTGCGCTTCATCCCGCGCGGGAAAACCCAGAAGTTGCTGACCATCGGGTCCTTGAAGTCCATGTTCCGGCCCGTGATATTTCGTCCGCCGGGGCCGTGATAGACGACCCGCGTACAGGCCTGGGCATCGGCGGCGATCAACGTCGCTGCGGCGGTCAAGGTAGCGAGCATGGTCGTGAATCGAGACATGTTACCCCCAATCGTCAGAAAACTACGGCAATCCTTATCGCCGATCAGAACCGATGAGTCATGCCGATAATCGGAATATTCAAGTACAGAATATGGACGCTTTCGCGGAAACTATAGTCAAGTACTGGAACTTTTTAGCATACAAAGCGTAGGCGATCTCCCGAATAGAAAATCTGCACAATCGGTGTAGGAAAGACGGCCTTTCCACCTGCCGCGGATGATGAGGACGACAGGCCAAATGCGGCCGTTGCCGGTGTCAGGACATAGGGGCTGTAGCGTTGAGGCAGCCGCCCGCGCTCTCCCCCGGCGGAAAGCGGCCGGCAGAGGCGCCAAGCACTATTCGGAAGGTTCAGCGGCGCAAATGGCGGAGACGGAGGGATTCGAACCCTCGGTACGGTTTCCCGTACGACGCTTTAGCAAAGCGTTGGTTTCAGCCACTCACCCACGTCTCCGGCTGCGGCGAGGTGCGGCTATAGCGGGGCCGGTGGAGGCAATCAACCGGGATTGGACAGGATTTTATGCGGAAAATCGACCAAAGCGTGCTTTGTCATTCATTGCACTGCAAGGCGCCGGCTGGTTAACGTCCGGCATTCGGTTCGCCGGGGGAGTTTGAAGGTCATGCGTTTCGTTCGTCTGGGTCTGTCGGTTCTGTGCGGCCTGTGTGTCGCGGCGGCGGGCCCCGCCCTGGCGCAGGTGCGCACCATCGATCCCAACCAGGGCATTGACAGCGATCTGGGCACCCAGCCCTCGCGCCCCGCCCAGCGCACCACGACGCCGGTCGCGCCGGTCCAGATCACACCCTCCACGCAAGTGCCGATGGACACCCCCTCCAACACGACGCCACCCGCAACGACGCCGGATTCGCCCGCGACGCAAACCACCCAGGCCGCCGACACGTTCGAGCGCGACGACCTGCTCGCGGCAGGCGAAGGCGTGTTCGGCAAGGGGGCCGAGGGCCTGGCGGGGATGATCGAGCGCATCCTGCGCGAACAGGGGCGCCCCAACGCCTATATCGCCGGGCGCGAGGCGTCGGGCGCGTTCGTGGTGGGGCTGCGCTATGGCTCGGGCATCATGACGCACAAGGTGGAGGGCCAGATGCCCGTCTACTGGACCGGGCCGTCGCTGGGCTTCGACATCGGCGGCGACGCGAACAAGGTCTTCGTGCTGGTCTATAACCTGTACGACACCGAGGAGTTGTTTCATCGCTTCCCCGCGGCCGAGGGGCGGCTCTATTTCGTCGGCGGCTTCGCGGCGACCTATCTGCGGCGCGGCAATGTGGTGCTGATCCCGGTGCGGCTGGGCGTCGGTTGGCGCGCGGGCGTCAATGTCGGCTATATGAATTTCACGCACAAGTCGCGGTGGCTGCCCTTCTGATCCCGTCGGCTATCTTTTGATCCCGTCGTCGGGGGGCCGGTTTCCCCTGCCCTTCGGAGTCACCCCGACCGACGGCCGCTTTCGGGTTTGGCCGTCCAGCCGTTCAAGCGCGGTCGCATGGGCACCCGGCGGGGCCTTTCCAGGCCAGACGCGCAGCCTCCGCAGCGGGGATCGGGACGGGATGGCAGTGGGCGACCGGCAGGGTCGCCCACCGCGCCACGTTCATCCGAAATCGACCGCTTCGAAACGAAGCGGCGCGCCGGTCGGGGCGGCGGCCAGCTGGTCCTCCCACATCGCGACCTGACCGCGCACGATCGTGCCGATCGGCTTGCCGGTCAGCTCCATGCCGGTGAAGGGCGACCAGCCGCACTTGGACTGGAGCCATTGCTCCTCGACCGTCCAGCGCTTCCGGAGGTCGACGATGGTGAAGTCGGCGTCATAGCCCGCGGCGATCCGTCCCTTGCCGACGATGCCGAAGATGCGCTGCGCGCCCGCGCTGGTCAGTTCGATCACCCGCTGGAGCGACAGGCGGCCATGGGCCACATGGTCCAGCAGCAGCGGCAGCAGTGTCTGCACCCCCGGCATGCCGCTGGGGCTGCCCGGATAGGGCTTGGCCTTTTCCTCCAGCGTGTGCGGCGCGTGGTCCGATCCGATCACGTCGGGCACGCCCTGGTTGAGCCAATACCACAGCCCGTCGCGATGCGCGCCCGAGCGGATCGGCGGGTTCATCTGCGCCAGCGTGCCGAGGCGCGGATAGGCCTCCTCGCCCGCCAGCGTCAGATGCTGCGGCGTCACCTCGCAAGTCGCGATGTCCTTGTGACCCGCAATATATTCCAGTTCGGCAGGCGTCGTGACGTGCAGGATGTGGATCCGACGCCCGGCCTCGCGCGCCAGCCGCAGGATGCGGCGCGTGGCGAGCAGCGCGCTTTCGTCATCGCGCCAGACGGGATGCGACGACGGATCGCCCTCGACCCGTTCGCCCGCGCGCGCGTTCATCCGGTCCTCGTCCTCGGCGTGGATGGCGACGCGGCGATGGCCGGCGGCGAGCACCTCGGCCAGCCGTCCATCCTCCGACACCAGCAGATCGCCGGTCGAGGCCCCCATGAAGATCTTGACCCCCGCCGTACCCGGCATCCGCTCCAGTTCGGCCAGATCGCGCGCATTGTGGTTGGTCGCGCCGACATAGAAGGCATGATCGCAGAACATCGTCCGCGCGCGGACCAGCTTGTCGGCGATGGCTTCGGCCGAATCGGTATTCGGCTTGGTGTTGGGCATTTCGAAGACCGCCGTGACGCCGCCCATCACCGCCGCGCGGCTGCCGCTGGCCAGGTCCTCCTTGTGCATCAGGCCGGGCTCCCGGAAATGCACCTGCGTGTCGATGACGCCGGGCAGGATGTCGAGGCCGGTGCAATCGATCACCCGTCCTGCATCACCCCGCGCCCCGATCTCGACGATCCGCCGGTCGCGGATGCCCACATCGGCCCGCACCGGGCCGCCGGGGGTGTGCACGGTGCCGCCGGAGAGAAGCAGATCAAAGGTCATGGCAAACGGGCCTTTCACGTATGGTCCCGCCTCCCTACCTTGCCGCCATGAACGATACCACCCCGGCCACCACCCTTTCCGACCGCCGCCTGATCCGCCTGTCCGGTGAGGATGTGCGCGGCTTTCTCCAGGGGCTCGTCACGCAGGACGTGACGGGGCTGGCCCCCGATGCGCCGCGCTGGGCGGGACTGCTGACGCCACAGGGCAAGGCGCTGTTCGACTTCATCCTCTGGGCCGATGGCGACGCCGTGCTGATCGATGCGGAGGGCGACCAGGCCGAGGCGCTGGCACGGCGGCTGGCCCTGTATCGGCTGCGGCGGGCGATCACGATCGCACCGCTGGACGATCTCGCGGTGCATTGGAGCCGATCCGCCGAAGGGCGTCCGGACGATCCGCGCCTGCCCGAACTGGGCAAGCGGTGGCTCGCCCCCGCCGGTGTGCCCGCCAGCGGTTGGGTCGCACATCGCCTGTCGCTCGGCGTGATCGAGGGCGTGGGCGAGCTTGGCGCGGGCGAGACCCTGTGGCTCGAATGCAATGCGCGCGAACTGAACGGCGTCAGCTTCACCAAGGGCTGCTATGTCGGACAGGAGAATACCGCGCGGATGCATCATCGCGCGAAGGTCAATCGCCGTCTGGTGGTCGCGCCGCTGGGCGAAGCTGGGGCACGGACGCGGGCGCGCTATCCCGATCTGGGCCTGATGGTCGAACATCGCCGCGTGGAGGCGCTGGGCGATGCGCTACGCCCTGCCTGGCTGGCCGAGGCGCTCGCCCAGGACTGAGCCGCGATCCGCGCGGCTATTTGCTCGGCGCGGGCATCGCCAGGGCCGCGGCGATCTGCTGCGTCGAAGCGGTCAGCAATGGCGGCACCTGCATCGCGATCACCACCGCCGCCGCGACGGCAAAGGCACAGATCGCGCCGAATTGCAGCCGGCTGGAAAGAATGCGGCTCTGCTCGTGTCGATACGCCTGATCCGGGTGGCGCGGTGCCCGGTCTAAACTGGCCGTAGCGCGCCGCCCGGCGCGCCGATCGCTGGTATCCGGGCCTTGGGCCGGGCGGCGATCGAGTCGAGGCTCGCGGATGAGAATATCGGCATCGACAATGTCCTGTGCCCGCAAGCCTGAAAAGCGATCGCGCCGCCAGACGATCCGCCCGATCACGACCTGATGTCCACGACGGATATCGACATAGTCACCGGGCGCCAGCGGATCGTCGCAACTGATCATCATGCCGCGCGACGAGATATTGTGGATGCACGCATCCCCCCAGGCGCGCTCGGTCTTGATCCGGCACGGGATGTTGACCTGGCGACGCGCCTCGCGATGTCTGAACGTCTGCCCTCGGCGCGGAATGACCTGTCCCCCAGCTTGCCGGCTTTGCGTAAGCGTCAGGCCCCAATAAATGGTGAATCGATTTTCAGGGCCGCGCGGCCCCCGATCGGCCGGGATAAGGCGGCCGAGGCGTCACGCCCGGAGGCGGGGGACACGATCAGCAAAGACCCTGCACCATGTCACGCCAATCCCGCGCGGACGGGCATCGCCCGCTACCGAAAGCCGGGCCATAAAAAAGGAGGCCGGCTTTCGCCGACCTCCCTCTTTTGCAATCAGCCTTGGCTGAGCGTGGCTTATTGGCCAGCGCCCGGACCGTAGGTGATTTCGACGCGACGGTTCTGGACCTCGCGGACGCCGTCCGCAGTCTGAACACGCAGCTTGTCGCGCTGTTCGCCGAACGCCTCGGTCGAGATCGAGCCATCGGGGATCGAACGCGACGTCATGTACGCCTTCACCGCGTCGGCACGACGCTGCGACAGACCCATGTTGTAGCGCGGCGTACCCGAGGTATCGGTGAAGCCGGCAACCATCACGCGGGCATTGCCGCAGCTCTGGTACTGGGTGATCGCGTTGTCGAGGATCGACGCCGCTTCCGGGGTGACGTCCGACTTGTTCCATTCGAAGAACACGATGAACGGACCCGGCGAGCAGACCACGGGCTCCGGAGCCGGAGGCGGGGGCGGCGGGGGGGGAGGCGGCGGCGGCGGGGGCGGCGGCGGGGGGGGCGGAGCCGCCGGTTCGCCGAAGTTGTAGGTCACGCCACCCAGGATCGAGTGCGACCGGAAACGACCGTCGAAGTTGTTGTTCGCCACGTCGACCAGCTTGACGCTCTCGGCGTTGAAGAAGCGATACTTCAGCGTCGCGTCGAGATGGTCGGTCAGCGGCGCACGGATGCCCGCCAGAGCCTGCCACGCGAACACGGTGTCCGAGTCGTCCAGGAAGTTGGCCCGACGGTTCAGGGCGTACTTCGCCTTGACGCGCGCCACACCGACACCGCCGCCGACGAAGCCCTGAATGCCGTCATCGGGACCGAAGTCGAGCAGGCCGTTCAGCATGAAGCTGAGCGCCGAGGTCGAACCACCGGCATAGTCATAGTTGCCGGCCGGAACGGTGCCAGCACCGATGCCGGTGTTGGTCAGCGTGGTCGAGCTCAGGCCGTCGAGGGTCGCACGGCGATAGCCGACTTCGGTTTCGAGGCGGAAGCCGCCGAAATCGTAACCCATAACGGCGTCGACGTCGTAACCATAATCATGGTCGACGCTGGTAACGCCCTTGCGCGTGGCGCCGGCGACATCATAATCGATGTCTTCGACGATCATCCCGCCGCCTTCGATGCCGACGTACCACGACTTGTCGCGGGCGAGGGCAGGCGAAGCCAGAGCGGTGGAGGCGAGTGCCAGAACAATGGCAAGCTTCCGCATCATAGTCCCCTTTCTTGGTTGTCACTACGGACAGCGCAAACTCACTATCGGAGGGTTGGTTTCCACGCAAGCAAACAAAAGCCCCGGACTGTGGCATTAAAAGCACAGATTTTCCATTATCCTGCGGCGATCAAACCATGTGTCCTAAGCGCTTCCAATAGCGTGGAAACCACGGTTCGTACTTCGGAATCAACCACTTGGCCGCCGACCGGATCCGCGATCGCCGATTGTTGCGCGCCAATCACGGTTTTTTCGCCGATCCGGAACCCGCGTCCCACGACCAGACCGATGCGCCAGGCATCGCCGTCCCATTCGGCACGGCAGGAATCGGCCTTGCTCCAGACCGCCAGGCCGAGGCGCGGCGCGACGAACCGCCAGCCGCCCTCGGTCCATCCGGCCAGGCGATCGGCCTGCCCGGCCCAGTCGTCGACCGGCTGCGCGCCGACGATCCAACCCTGCCCCGGCATCGGGTCGGCGGGCGGGGCGTTCCGCCCCACCGCCTCGACACAGGGCTGGACGATCAGGTCCAGCGCCGCCAGCGCCTCGTTATGGGTGATTTCCTTCTGCGCCTGCCCGGCCACCAGAAAGGGCAATGCCCAGCGCGCTGTCGAATCCACCATCATCCTTCCTCCCCAATGATACCGAGAAGCGGTCGCGATACGGCGACCATCCCCATCTGGCGGATCGCCACCCGCGTTCCGTCCGCGACCGCGCCGCGCCAGCGCGGCTCCGTCACCTCCTCATCCCGGTCGCCGATGGTCAGGCGATAGCGCTCCACCTCCTCGCCCAGCGGCGCGTCCACGCCGTCGATCCAGCGCCAGCCGTTGCGGCTCCGCCGCGTCCAGCCGAGCGTGACGCGACCGTCCGCGCCGCGACGGCACCGCCAATGCACCGGCGCGGGCGGACACACCGACAGGCCGGTCAGCATCGCGGCGGCCGAAACCCCCTCCGCGCCATCCCCCACGCCATGCGCCAGGACCTGCACCCGCCGCCCCAGCGCGGTGGCGGGCAGGTCGAGCATGCGCGTCGTCGCGGCGTCGAGCAGGACGAAGCCATCGCCCACCCGCTGCGCGCCCACCGCCGCCTCGGTTCCCCGCAGGCCCCGCCGCAACGCGCTCAGCCGCCAATGCCCGTCGCCCAGCGGCACGGCGCGCGCGAACTGGATCAGTTCATCGCCGAGCCAGGCCAGATTGGCCCCGGCGTCGAGCGCGGCGGCATCGGCGTCGGCCAGATCCTCCGCCAGCCGGACGATGATCCCGCCGCGCCGGTCGATCAGTGCCGTCGCGCTCCCCGGCGACAGGTCGACCAGGCGCCCCATCACCCCCGGCAGCGCGCTGGGGCCGATGCTGGTCCAGCCGTCCGCATCGTCCAGCCGATAGGCGAGCGCGGCCTGTCGCCAGCCGGGTCCGCCCGCCGAAACGATCGACAGGCGCGGACCGGCCAGCAACTGGTCGTCCAGCGGCGGCATCTCGAACACCGCCAGCCGGGTCGTCCCGATCGTCCGGTCGACCGCCCGGACCGCGCGCCCCGGCGAGGCGGACAGGCGCGGCCCCGCCCGGCCCAGCGGCACGCAGGTGAGCCGTACCGCCATCGCCTCCCATCCCGCCTCGACAACGCGCCAGCGCCCCGCCTCGCCCGCGATCGCAAGGACGGTGCCGGGCGCGATCGCCACCGACTCGGGGCCCAGGGTCACGATCCGCTTCACCCGCTCGGCCATGATCCGCGCCAGCCGGTCCTGCGCCAGCGTCCGCGCCGTCGCCGCGTCGATCGCCGCCGCCAGATCGAGCCGATCGTCGCGCACCCCGCCAGCGCGCCGCGCCTGCTGCACCCCGATCTGATAATCGCGTGCCGGGTCGTAATAGGCGATGGTGACGCTGGCGGCGATGCTCGCCTCGCCCGCCATCTGCCGCTGGCCGCGCCGCCCATGGCCCGTGGCGGCCATCGCCTCGTCGACGACGGCCAGCGCCGGGGTGGCGGCCGCGTCGGGCGCGACCAGTCGGATGCCGTCGCCTTGCGCCACCCATTGGCCGCCGCTGACATCCGCGAGCAGTTCCAGCACGGCGCGGATGCTGCCCCCGCTCGCGGCAAAGCCGGTCAGCGCCGCCCCCGGATCGCCCGGCCGGACATGCGGCGACATCGCCTGCGCGATGGTGCCGCAACGCACCAGCCCTTCATCCGCGACCAGTTCGAAGGTCAATTGCGGGATGCGATTGCCGAACTCGGCCAGCGCCAGCCCCTCGAACACCGCATAGGCCAGCCCATGATAGGCGGGTGCCTGCGCCCCCTCGACCGAGGCGATCAGCGGATCGACCGCCTGGTCCTCGCCACCGGCATGCAGGCGGAAGCCGGTCGCGACCTTGAAATCGCCCCCCTCGCCGCGCAGGAGCCGGCCATCGGCCCAGATGCGCCCCACGCGCCGGATCGGCCGCGCCGAAAGGGCGACCGCGAAATTGGCGGTGTAGCTATAGCTTTCGACGCCCGGCCGTCCCTTGCCGCCGCCGCTGACGCCCCGGCTTTCGATCAGGTCGGTCGCCCAGATCACCGGCCCAGCGACGCGCATCGTGCCGAACAGCGCGGGCATCTGCGTCCCGTAGCTGGAGGTCTGGACCGCCAGCTCGGTCAGGCGCGGCCCCTGCCGCCGGCGCGGGCCCAGCACCGCATGGTCGACGCGGTTGCCGATCAACGCGCCGATCGCGCCGCCGACCGGCCCCAGCAGCGCGCGGCCGACCGCGCCCAGAACCAAGGTCGCCATCTATCCCTCCCCCTTCCAGCATCCCAGCAGCGGCCAGGGCGGCGTGCCCGGCCGCCAGACGACACGGCGCAGGGCGGCATCGGCATGGACGATCCCGTCCGCCACGCCGATCGCCAGATGCAGCTGCCCCGGCCCCGCGCGCAGCAGCAGGACGCCGCCCGCCCACGCACCCCCCCGTGAGAATCGCGTATCGAGCAGCGCCATCGCCCGCCCCGCATGCCCGCTGCGCCAGCCATAGCCGCTGGGCGCGTCCCGCCCGGTCGCCGCCGCGACCAGCCCGACACAATCCAACCCATGCGCCGGATCGCGTCCATGCAGCCGAAAGCGCACGCCGATCAGTGCGCGCGCCGCGTGCTCCACCCGGCTCATGCGCCGGGATAACGGGTGAGCAGGTCGATCCCCGGCAGAAAGGGCTCGCCGCGAAAATGAACGCCGTTGCCGAACCGGCCGGTGCAACTCTCCCATCGCTTGTCGCACCCCTCGACCAGTTCGATCAGCGGCGTGCCCTCCACCGCGAAGGCGGGCGCGGCGGCGAGCCACAACTGGCGTCCCTCCGATCGCAGCACCGCCGCCTCCAGCCCGGCATTGGCCCCGCCGAACCAGACCAGCCGCCCGTGGCCATAGGCATTGGCGACCGGCTCGACCGCATCGACGGTCAGCATCGCCTCGCCATCCCAGCCGGTGACGCGGGCAAAACGCCGCCGCCCGGCCATCGGCACGCGACATCGCCGGTCGCCCAGGGTGGCGCGGCAATCGGGGCTGGTCTCCTCCGCCACCGGCCGTTCGAGCAGCGCGCCCACCCCGCGCAGTTCGGCGCTGAAACCGCCCTCACCCAATTGCACCGCGCCGATCACCCCCTCGCCCAGCGGCACGGGCGCGGCCTCGCCAGTCCAGTCGACCGCCATCACCGCCACCGCCGCGCCGTCCCAGCGCCCGGCGATCAGGTCGCGCTCGCCGATCGCGGCGCTGGTCAGCGCGCCGCTGGCTTCCATCCCCTCGGGGTCGAGCCCGTCGCCGCGCAGGATCGCGCTGGGCGTCAGGCCTGGCGCGGCGCGGTAGAGCACCCCGTCGCGCCACAGATCCCGATCATGGCCGGTCAGCCCGATCGTCACCCCGTCGCGCCGTTCGATCCGCCAGCACAGGACCCAGCCGGTCAGCGTATCGCCGCTCATGCCTCGCGCACCTCGACCAACGGGACCGACGCCGCCTCGCCCGCCTGAAACCCGCTGAGCGCGACGCTCAGCCGATCCTCGGCGAAGCGGACGGGCACGTCGAAGAGGAAGTCGGCGGTGATCGCCACCCCCGCCACCGGCGCGCTGTCGAACACCAGCCAGCCGCCCGGCTCCAGCGTGAAGCCCGCCGCGCTCCGGCCATCGACACGGACACGGATGCTGCCCGCGACCGGCCGGGTGATGCGCCGCGCCTGATCGCCATAATGGCGGACCAGCGCGAAACGGCGGGTGGCGCCGTCACCGGTGCCGATCCGTTCGTCGGAACCCGCGCTGTCGAACGGGTCGCGCAGGCGAAAGCCGCGCGCCGGGCCCAGCCGGGCGCGGAAGAAATCGAGCAGCAGCGCGATGTCCGCCGCCGAGCGGATGCCCGGCCCGACGTCATAACCCGTCCGCGCCTCGCCCCAGGCGGCGTTGCGCGCCTCGCGCCCGCCCGCGCTGGTCAGGATCGCGGTGGAGAAGCCCGGACTGACCTCCGCCGCACGGCCGAGCGCCAGCGGGAACAGCACATCGTCAAAGGCCTGCATGGTGTCCTCGCCCCCTTCCCAACAGGTGAAACCGTCGCGCATCACCTGCGGCATGGCCCACAGGAAGGTCGCCGCGACGCCGCGCGCCCGCGCGATTTCGGCCGCCGCGACGATCGCGCGCCACTGCGCGCGCTGATCGGCGCGCAGCACGAAGCCCGAAAAATAATGTTGCCGCTCCGGCGGATAGCCCAGCCGCGCCTCGGCCAGCGCCACGCCCTTGCGGGTCGACACGCTGTCGCCCTCGGTCACCCAGTCATAATCCTCGAGCTGCAGCACGTCGAAGGCGGGGCTGGCCCAGCCGACCGGCATGTTGGCGCGCGGCGCCTCGGGGGCCTGCGCGTCCAGCACGGTGGGCAGATAGGTCAGCAAATGGGTGATGCAGCCGGGCGCCGCCGCCTTCGCCGCCGCGCACAGGGCAGCGGTCGACGCCGCCAGGCATGCGCCCGCCCGGTCGAGCGTGGCGCGCTCGTCCGCGCTCCTGGCGCCCCGGATGCTCGCCATCGGAACGGGCGCGAAGGCCGCGACCGCCGCCGCGTCGTACAGGCAGGGTGCGCCATCCTCAGGCCGCACCCACCACCACGGCTCGCCGACCTGGAACCGGGGCGAAAGCCCTGCCTCTGCCCCGATCGCCAGAAAGGCGGCGGCGACGCTGCGCAGATAGGCCATGGCCCCATCCTGTGCCGGGCTGAGCAGGGTGGAAGGCGGCGACCAGCCGGTCAGGGCGGGCGCGCCATCCGCCGATCGCTGCTTCCAGTCGTTCCAGCAATGCGCGTCGAACAATTCATAGGACAGCGACCATATCAGCTCATAGCCGAGCGCCTGCGCCCCCGCCGCGAAGCCGCGATGCCAGGAAGCACAGGCGCTGTTCAACGCGCCGCCGGCCAGGCTGACATACAGCCCCTCGCCCAGCGGTTCGAGCCGGAAATAATGGCTCATGCCGACATAATGGACGATCCCGCCGCGATAGCCGAGGTGCAGCATATTGCGCAGCAATCGCGTAGGTGTCAGGTGGTAGCTGTCGTCATAGCCGCTGGCGATCCGCAACCCCTGTTCGGGCAGGACCGCCGCGCCGATGCCGAGTACCGCGCCGGGCCCGTCGCAGACGATCCCGGTCATCTCCGCCCAGCCCTCGACCGGGCGGTCGAGCAGTCGCGCGCCCGCGTCATATTCGGGCGCGACCAGCGACACGAACATCCGGTCGACATCGCCCACCCAGACGGGATCGCGATCCTCCGGGAATTTGAACCCGCCCGCCAGTTGCGCGAAGTCGATCACGACCTGCGCATCCTCCGTGCTGCCGGTCGCATAGTTCCACAGCCGGACATACCAGCTACGCGCGGCGCCGCTTTCGTCCCGCCCCTCGATGGTCAGGGTGGGGCCGTGCCGCGCGTCGAGCGGCTTGATGCCGCCCGAGCGCCAGCGGAAGCGCAGCCGACAGTCGCGATAGTCGCGCACCGTGTCGTAGCGCAGCAGGGGATGGTCATGCCGGTCCGCCGAGTCCCAGATCAGCCCCGCCAGATCGTCGGCGCGATAGAAGACCGCATCGACGCGCAGGGCATCGGGCGCGGTGGCGACCACCGCCGCCATCATCGGCCGCGGGAAATCGACCGTCCAGTAGCGCGGGTCGAAGCGCGACAGCCGGTCCTCGCGCTGCGCCTTGCGGGCATCGCACAGCCAATAATCCATGGTCAGTCCTCCGCCAGCGCGGCGCGCACCGCGCGCGCGACCTGTCGGCTGGAGCGTTGCAACACCGCACCCGTCTCGCCCGCCGGGGCGTGGATGGTGATCGCCACCCGCACATCGCGCCCGGCGCGACCGGACCCCGGCACCTCGATCCGCCCGCTGGTCGTCGGCACGAAGAGTTCGGGCCCGCGCTCGCCGACCCAATAGGGCCGATCGGGCGCCACCGGCCCGCCCGTCGCCCGCCCCGGCAGGCCGGAGACCAGTCCGCCCAGCAGCCCGAGCAGCCCCTGCCCGCCACTCACCTGTCCCACGCCCTCGCGCAACGCGGCCCGCGCGATCGCGTCGAGCGCGGACAGCGCGGTTGCCTTCAGTTCGTCGAACCCGAACCGGCCGGTCCGCACCGCGCGCAGCAGCGACGTCTCGATCGTCCGCGCGCCCAGTTCGGCCGCGTCGCCCAGCCCGCGCGACAATTCGGCGCGCATCGCGGCCATGTCCGCCTGGAAGCCGCGCAGGTCGAGGCGCGGCGTGACATCCTGCTCATCCATCGGGGTACATCTCCCGCAACCGGGCCAGCGTGGCGGGGGAAGGCGGATCGCCTTCCCCACGCCCCGCCCCCGTCATCGCCGCCACCACGGCATGAAGCTCGGCCGGCGTGGCGCGCCAGAAGCGGTCGGGCGACCAGCCCAGAACCGCCCCGGCCATCCCCGACAGCCGCGCCGCCTGCTCGGCAAAGGTCATCGGCCGCCCAGAATCTGGCGCAGCAGTTGACGCAGCACGGGCGCCAGCGCCGCCAGCCCCAGCTCGATCAGCGCTTCGCCCAGCTGCTCGCGACTCAACCCTTCGGGCATGTCGTGCAGGCAGTGCCAAATCAGCGCCGCCGCCTCGCCCAGCGACAGCTTGCCCTCGGCCGCGCGCTCGACCAACGCGAAGAGCGGGCCCAGTTCGCCCTCGGCAGCGACCAGCGCCTGAAAGCTGGGGCGGACGGTCAGCTCGGTGCCGCCGACGCGCAAGGCCGCCTCGCCGCGGATCGGATTCGCCGCGCCGCTCATGCCGCCACCACCGCGCCGGAGCTTTCCAGCGCGAGCGTGTAGGTCCGCTCGCCATTGAAATCGCCCGCATAGTCGAGGCGCGTGACCAGGAACCGCCCGGTCATCGATCCACCGCTCTCGAAACTCAGGCGATAGGTCTCGATCGTTCCCGCCAGCGCATGGCCGCGCATCCGCGCCTCCGCCGCCGATCCGGTGAAGACGCCCGCGCCCGCGACGCTGACATGCCGCACGCCCGCGCCCGACAGCAACTCGCGCCAGCCGCCCGAATCCTTGCTGGTCACCACCACCGTCTCGCCGTTGATCGAAAGCTGCGTCGTGCGCAGCCCGGCCATGGTGGCAAAGGCGGGCGGCTCGGCCCCGTCCCCGATCTTCAACAGAAAGGCACTTCCCTTTTCGATCGCCATATCCCGTCTCCCCCTATTGTGCCGCGCGCCACAGCCGCGCGCGCCATTCGATCGTCACGGCCCAGCGGGGCCCCGCGCCCCGGACGAAGCGGGTCGTGGTCGCGACCAGCCCGGCCACCCGCCAGCCGTCCGCCAGCATGGCCGGCAACCGCACCGCCTCCGCCGCCGCCACGACGGCGCGCAGCCGCACGGGCCGCTCCCCCTCATCGGTCAGCGTCGCGGGCCAGCGCAGTTCGCGCCCCTCCACCCCCGCCGCGCCCCAGTCGCTCTCCAGCGGCTCGCCCAGCACGACCTGCGGCACGCCGCCGCGCACCGGGGGGGCGTCGAACACCGCGACCGACAACGGGCGCAGCGCGGTGCCCAGCGCGGTCAGCAACCCGGCGCGCATGGCTTCGCGCGCGCTCACGCCGCCCATGCCCGCCGCGCGTCCAGCCGCATCCGCCGCCAGGGCCGCCACAGCGCCGCGACGGCGGCGGGCGGCTCCGCACTCGCCGCGCGATTGTCGAACAGATGCGCGCCCATGATCGCCACGCCATGCGCGATTTCGGGCGGCAGGCCGTCCCATTCCTCGACCAGGCCCACACGGCACCGGACGACGACCACCCCCTCCGCGCGGATCCAGCAGCGCCCATCGTCATCGATTCGCGCGCTGTCCGATGGCACGGCCACGCCATCCGCATCGGCCACCGACAGGATCGTCCGCACCGGCACCAGGCCCAGCGCGCGCCAGTCGCCCCCGCCGATCAGCCGCTCGCGTCCCTCTCGCGTGATCAACCGCTGGGCACAGAAACTCTCCGCCAGGCCCAGCGCCGTCGCCGCGACTCGCGCGACAACCGCCTCTTCATTCCCCTGTTCCAGCCGCAGCAACATGCGCACGGCGTCCGCCGCCGCCGCCACGACAGCCGCCGGCATGGGCTCCATCGTCCCGCTCATCGCGATTTTCTCCCTCGCCGATACAATTTGGCAAAGCTGCGACACATGACCGTCACACTTGTGGTGCAGAACCAGTCCTAGCCGCTGCCCGCTTCCCCCTTGGGCACGGCCATGCCGCCCCGCGCCCCCCCGGCCGGGTCCGGCATCCTCCCTGAACTACGGGGCAGCCCCCTGCCGGCTGCCCCGATTTTTCTCCGCCCGCGCGATACCGGCCCACTCGATACCGGCCCACTCGATACCGGACGCCCTGTTCAGGCTCAGTTGGTCGAGAATTTCATCAGCTTGATCGCCTCCGAGTCGCTGACGCAGCCGCCGACCCGGCGCGTGGCGTAGAAGGTCACGAACGGCTTGTTGCTGTACGGATCACGCAGGATCGCGGTCTCCGCGCGTTCGGTGACCAGATAGCCCGCCTGAAAATTGCCGAAGGCGATGGCGTACTGGTCCAGCGCGATGTCGGGCATCTCCTCGGCCTCGACCACCGGATAGCCCAGCAGCGTCGCGGGCTGCCCCGCCGCCAGCCCCGGCGCCCAGAGGAAATGGCCATCGGCCGTCTTCATCTTGCGAATCCGCGCCGCCGTGGTGGCGTTCATCACGAAACACGCCCCCTGCCGATAGGGCGCGCGCAGGCTCTGGACCAGATCGACCAGCCGTTCCTCACCCCCATCGGCGAACGCCCCGCTCGCGCCGCTGGCCAGATATTGCAGCGTGCCGAAGGGCCGCACCCCGTCCCTGGCCGTCGAGACCGGATTGGTCAGGAACCCGCGCGGCCGGTTGACGCCCGTGCCGTTCACAAAGGCGGCGCCCTCCGCCTGCGCGAATTCGGTCGCGATCTCGCCCGCGAGCCAGCCCTCGACGTCAAAGGCCGCATCGTCGAGCATCGCCTGGCTGGCCGAAGGATTGGCGTACAGCTCGCCCATAGGCGGCGCGAGTTCGACGAAAGTCGGCGTTGCGGTTTCGGGCCGCGCCGCCGTCTCGCTCGCCCAGCCGGAGGGCGTGCCGCCGGTCGTCACCAGCTTGCGATAGCCCGCCGATCCCACGGTCACGACATTGGCGATGCCGCGAATCGGCGAGGCGGTCTTCAGGACCGCAGCGATCGCGGCATCGATCTCCCGCGGCACGGCGAAACCGCCACTGTCGCCGGTGGTGCCGGTAAAGGCCTTCATCTCGACGGTCGCGCCGCTGCGCACATAGCCGTCAAAGGCGCCGCCTCCACGGACCGTCGCGCCGTCCAGCACGGGTCGTTCGATCACGTCCATATCAATCCCCCTTGGTTGAAATCTGAATCACGCGGGCGCGCGGCTGCATCGGCACCGTCACCAGGCTGATCTCGATGAGGTCGGCCGACAGGATCGCGCGGACGCCCCCCTGATGGACGGCGCGCGGGCGATATCCGACCGACAGGCCCGCGACCGTGCCCACCCGGACCATCGCGGCGAGCGCGGGATCCTCCACCGCCCCCGCCACCGACAGGCCGATATCGTCCTCGGCCAGCGCGGTGATCCGCCCCATCGGGCTCCCCCGATGCTGCCAGAGGAGCGGCACCGGCGGCGCATCGGCAAAGGCCCCGCGCCGCATGACGTCGCCCGCACGGTCCATCCGGTCCCAGATCGCGGCATAGCCGGTGAAGGTCAGGCTCATTTCAGCCCGTCCTCCATGCCCAGCCGCATCGCGATCCCGGCCAGCAGCAGCGCGCCGAGTAGCCGCGTCAGCCAGCCGACCGCACTTTTCCACACCGACGACCTGGCCTCGCGCCAGGCGGACAGCAGCTCGCGCAGTTCGGCGACATCGCCCGCCGCGTCCGCATCGGCGAGGCCCAGCCGGGTCAGCGCCCGCGTCGCGCCCAGCTCGCCCGCTTCCTCGGCAATGGCGCGCAGCGTCACCAGATCCGCGCCACCATCGGCGGCCTGCGCGATCAGCCGCGCCAGCACTTCGGCGTCCAGACCGGGGCCGTTCATGACAGGCCCACCATGGCGCGCTTCTCCGCCGGATCGAGGAAATCGGCCGCGGCCGCCATCGCCCAGAGCATCTGCCGTTCCTCGGCCAGCGCG
Source organism: Facivitalis istanbulensis (assembly GCF_040560405.1). NCBI lineage: Bacteria > Pseudomonadati > Pseudomonadota > Alphaproteobacteria > Sphingomonadales > Sphingomonadaceae > Facivitalis > Facivitalis istanbulensis. The sequence continues at coordinate 123,842 of NZ_JAVSCQ010000003.1, read as the reverse complement.
GTGACGCGGTTCACGTCGACCGACAGGCTCGCGCCCGCGAACCAGCCCGCCAGTCCCTGGGCCAGCCCGCTCAGGATCGCGCCGGCCAGCGGCAGGATCGCCTGTCGCCAGAGCGCGCGATTGGCCTCGCGATAATTGGCGTAGGTGTTGTCGCCGGGCAGGCCGAGCAGCATCGGCGGCACGCCAAAGGCCAGCGCGATCTCGCGCGCCGCCGACGATTTCGCGGCGATGAAATCGAGTTCGGCGGGCGTCAGGCTCATCGCCTGCCATTTGAGCCCGCCCTCCAGCAGGAGCGGTCGCCCGGCATTGCCGCTGCCCGCAAATCCCTCCATCTCGACGCGCAACCGCTCGAACTGGTCGGGGGTCAGGGTCGAACCGTCGCCCGGATCATAGACCAGCGCGCCGGAAGGCCGCGCCGCATTGTCGAGCAGCGCGCGGTTCCAGGCGGTGGCGGCATTGTGGATCGCGATCGCCCCCGCCGCTGCGCCAAGGCAGCCGAGACCATAATGATCGTCGAGCGGGTGGCAGCTCTTCAGATGCACGACCTGCGGCTTGACCGGATCGACTGGCAAGGTGGTCACCCGTCCACCCGCGCGATAGAGAAAGGCGGCGGGCCAGCCGCTCGCGTCCAGCTCCATCGTGACGCGTTCGGGGCGCAGCGCGAACAACTCGGCGACCTGGCCCTCGGCATCGCGCAGGATCTGCACATAGGCATTGCCGTGCAGCAGCAGATGCGCGGCCACCGTCTCCAGCAGCGCCTGCCCCTCGCAGCGCGCCGCGACCAGCGCGATCAGCTCCGGGTGAGAGGCCGCCAGCGGCGCATCGGCCAGCCCGCCCGCGACCATGCGCACCGCGCGCTGCGCCACCGGATTGCGTAGATATCCCTCCCGCACCTGGCTTTCATAGGAGGGTGCCGCCCCGGTCAGCGGCACCCCCGACCGGGCCAAGCCCAACCCGAGCAGCGGACGCGCGGCCCCCCGCCCGGTCTTGCGACCGAACATCCTCATCGTCATCACTCCTCAAAAATCGCTCGTCCCCGGCACGGGGAGGTCGCAGTCCGCAGGACTGACGGAGGGGGGCTCCCCATGGGTCAGCCCTTTTGGCGATCCCCCTCCACCACCGCTGCGCGGCGGTCCTCCCTCCCCGTTGCCGGGGAGGATCACGCGCTCACAAATTCCGGATCCCCGGCGGTCCCCGCCCGGACAGCATCAGCTCGGTCAGCGCCCAGACCAGCGCGTCGGCACGATCCGGCGAGCGGCCCGGCCCCTCATAGGCCCCCGCCACCCCCAGCCCGCAGAGTTCGTCCTCCAGCGCCGGAAAGCCGCGGCTATGCCACACCCGCCCCTGCGCATAGAGGAACGACACCGGCTCCGCCCGCGCCGCCTTCCCGATCGAGGCATAGACCAGATGCACCGGCAGGGTCGGGTCGGCGAGCCGCAGCACGCTCTCCACCATGTCGCCGCCCTGGTTGCGCTCCGCCACCACCCGGTCCGCGCGGTGGCGCCGGGCACAGCCCGCAACCCGCGCCGCCCAGCCCTCGGGCGAGAGTCCGGCCTCGCTCGCATCCTCCAGCACATAGCCATGGCCGTCGCGCCCCAGCCCGACCGCGACGATCCCGCAGGCGTCGCCACCGCTGGTCGCGGGCGGATCGACGCCGACCACCACCCGATCGAGCGCGGGCACCGTCTTCGCCCGCTGCCGGTCGAGCAGCGCGCGGGTCCACAAGGCCCCCTCGCGATCGTCGACCATCTCGCCGTCCAGTTCCTGCCGCCCCAGCCGCGTATCGCCATATTGCGCCAGCATCGCGTCCTGGAAACTGTCAGGCAGATGGGCATTGTCGCTAGTCCGCCCGATCGTCTCGACGCAATCGGGCAGCGCCATGACCTTGCGCATGAGCGGCGTCGCGCGCGGCGTCGTCGTGACCAGCACGCGCGGGGTGTCCCCCAGCCGGAGCGTCATCATCAGATTGTCCCACCCGGCCTCCCCCTTCCACTTGCCCAGTTCGTCGCACCAGGCGGCATGATGCTGCGGCCCGCGCAACGCCTCGGGCGCCGCCGCCGAATAGGCGAAGCCGATCGCCCCGGACGCGAAATGCACCTGCCCCAGGCTGCCGATCCAGCGCGGGCTCTCGTCCTTGCGCGCCACCGCCAGCAGCCCGCTTTCGCCACGCACCATCACGCGTTCGACATCGCGCAGCGTCGCGCCCATCAGCGCGATTCGCGCGCCCGGATGGTCACGGGCGAGCGCGCTCACCCATTCCGCCCCCGCCCGCGTCTTGCCAAAGCCGCGCCCCGCCCGGATCAGCCAGACGCGCCAGTTGCCTGGCGGCGCGACCTGTCCGTCATGCGCCCATAATTCCCATCGCTCGACCAGTTCGCGCTTCTGCCCCGGCGTCAGCGCCGCCAGCGCATGCTCGCGCGCCGCCGGTTCCAGCATGGCCAGCGTGGCGAGCCGCATTGCCGCATCCTGCTTCGCCATCATGCCATCCCCTTCAGTCGCCGCCGCGCGAGACCATCAAGCGCACGCTCCAGCGCCGCATCGGTCTCCGCCGCGCTCGCCCGCGCCGCATCGCTCCCGGCGTCCCCGGCCTGGGCCAGCACATCGCGGCGCGCGAGGAGCTTCAAATAGAGTTGCACCTCGGTGGCCGCGAGCGGCGGGGAGATGGAGAGGCCGGCGGTCCCCGCACCGGCCTCTCCACCCTCCACCTCCCCGCCGCCAGCCCCGGCCTCATCCCCGGCCGCCAACAGGGCGAGCATCCGGCGCAGCAGCCCTTCCTCGACCAGCGCGTGCGCCGCGCCGATCGCCGCGTCCCAGGCCTCGCCAAAGGCCGGGTCGCGCCGCCGCAGCGATCGGGCCGCGCCGGGCGTCTCTCCCACCGCCCGCGCCGCCACCCCCGCATCGGCGCTGATCGCCAGCGCGGCCAGGAATTGCCGTCGCCGCGCCGACGTCCACCGCGTGCCCTCCCCCTTACCGGCCATCCCCGCTCCCCCGAAGCATCGAGGACCGTCACGGTCGTTCCCATCGACCGTACCGCCCTCGATGTTCCTGTTATGTACCGAACGAGGCCGATCTTGTATCCAACAAAAGAACCAAATGGGTTTGCTCCGTGCCAAGGGTGCGCAAAAGCACCTTGCCAGACGCATAGCGCATCGGCATTAGGCGTGGCTTCCCGAACGGGGGGCGCTTAGCTCAGCTGGTAGAGCGGCTCGTTTACACCGAGTAGGTCGGCGGTTCGAACCCGTCAGCGCCCACCATTTTCCGCCAATATGTCAGATGGATGTCCGGCACCCCGATCATCATCGGGGCACCGGGGGACGACGTCGCGTTACGGACGCCGCGCGCGCAGTTCGTCGCGGATCTCACGCAACAGCCCGACATCGGCGGGCTCGACCTTGGGCTCTTCGGCAACCGCGGCCTTTTCCTTCTCGAACAGCGCGGTCGCGCGGTTCACGGTGCGGACCAGAAGGAAGATGATGAAGGCGACGATCACGAAATTGACCGCCTGGGTCACGAACGCGCCATAGCCGAGCAGCGGCACGCCTGCCTTCTTGAGCGCCGCATAATCGCTCAGCGACCCCGTATAGCTGACCGGAACCGGCCCCATGCGCAGGAAATAGCTGGAGAAATCCAGCCCGCCGAAAATCTTGCCGATGACCGGCATCAGGACGTCATCGGTCAGCGAGGTCACGATCTTGCTGAAGGCCGCGCCGATGATGACCGCCACCGCCAGGTCGAGGACATTCCCCCGCGCAATAAAGGCCCGAAATTCCTTGAACATCGCCAACTCCCACTGTTCACAAGGCGTCAGGGTATCGTCGCTTTTCCCCTTCGCCAAGCGGCGCTCGCGTCTTATATAGACGATACAGTTGATGGAGGATTTGTCGAATGCGTCGTTCCGCCCTTGCCCTGACCCCGGTCGTGATGGCCGTCGCCCTGTCGGGCTGCGGCATGAACAGCGTGCCGACGGCGGAGGAAAACGCCAAGGCGAAATGGGCCGATGTCCAGGCCGCCTATCAGCGTCGCGCCAACCTGATCCCCAATCTGGAAGCCACCGTGAAGGGCGCCGCCGCCTCCGAAAAGGCGATCCTGACCGACGTGGTCAACGCCCGCGCCAGGGCGACGTCGGTGCAGGTCAGCGGCGAAGACCTGACCGACCCCGCCAAGATGCAGCAATTCGCGCAGGCACAGGGCCAGCTCAGCGGCTCGCTCGGCCGGTTGCTGGCCAATGTCGAGGCCTATCCGAACCTGAAGAGCCAGGACAATTTCCAGACCTTCATGAGTCAGCTCGAAGGGACGGAGAACCGGATCAACATCGCGATCGGCGATTACAACAAGGCGGTGCAGGCCTATAACACCCGCATCCGCACCTTCCCCGACGCGATCGGCGCCAAGGTGTTCTACGGTGCCAAGCCGATGACGCCCTATCAGGCGACGCCCGGGGCCGAGAATGCGCCGAAGGTCAGTTTCGACAACTGATCGGGCGGCCATGACCCGGTTTGCCCGATGGCTTCGCCCGCTTCTCGGGCTCTGGCTGGTCCTCTGCGCCGTGCCCGTCATGGCGCAGACATTCCCCAAGTTCGACGGGCTGGTGGTTGATGCCGCCAACAAGCTCGATCCCGCCACCAGGGCACAGCTCGAACAGAAGCTGGAGGCGCTGCAAAAGGATACGGGCCGCCAGCTGGTGGTCGCGACGATCCCCGACCTGCAGGGCTATCCGATCGAGGATTATGGCTATCGACTCGGCCGCGCCTGGGGCGTCGGGCTGAAGGATGCCGACAATGGCGCGATCCTGTTCGTCGCGCCCAATGAGGGCAAGGGCCAGCGCGGTCCCCGGCTGGAGGTCGGGCGCGGGCTGGAGCCGATCCTGACCGATGCCTGGTCGTCGCAGATGATCCGCACGCAGATGATGCCGCGCCTGCGCGAATCGGGCGACATTCCCGGCGCGATGACCGCGGGCACCGATGCGGTGATCGCCCAGTTGCGCGCCTCGCCCGAAGAGGCCAAGGCCAAGATTGCCGAGGCCGCCAGGCAGTTCGACGCGCGCCGACGCGGCGGCGATGCCAACGGCTTCCCGATCCTGATCGTCCTGGTCGTGTTCATCGGCGGGTTCGTCGTCCTGACGCTGATCCGTCGGCGACAGGGGCAGCGTTTCCATGACGACGATGATGATGATCGCGGTGGCGGCGGCGGGGGTCGGCGCGGCGGCGGGGGCTGGCCGATCATCCTCTGGGGCCCCGGCTGGGGCAGTGGCGGATCGGGTCGCGGCTGGGGGTCGGGCGGCTCCTCCGGCGGGGGCAGCGACGGGTCGTGGTTCGGCGGCGGCTTTACTGGCGGCGGCGGCGGTGATTTCGGCGGCGGCGGCGCTTCGGGGGATTGGTAGGATGTTGAGCGAAGCCGATAGCGATCTGATCACCGCCGCCGTGGCGCGGGCGGAGGCGACGACCGATGCCGAGATCGTCACCATCGTCGCGTCCCGGTCGGACGAATATCGCGATGTCGCGCTCTGGATCGCGAGCGGTGCGATGCTGCTGGTGCCGCTCTTCGCGGCGCTCTTTCCGAACCTTGGGCTGAAGCTGCTCGCACTGGTGCATGAAGGGTGGAGCGCGCCGGGCGAGGACCTGATCCTCGGCGTGCTGATGATCGCGCAGATCCTGGTCTTCGCGCTGGTCTTCGCACTGCTCGGCACCGTCACGCGCCGGATCGCGCTCGTGCCGCGCGGCATCCGCCATGCCCGCGTCCGGGCGCGCGCGGTGCTGCTGTTCCGCGTCGCGGCGGAGCGGCGGACCGACAGCCGCTACGGCGTGCTGCTCTACCTGTCAGAGGGCGAGCATATGGCCGAGATCGTCGCCGACTCCGGGCTGACCGGCAAGGTCGGCCCCGAAATCTGGGGCAAGGCGATGGCGGCGATGCTGCCCCATGTCGCGGATGACCGGATCGGCGAGGGAATGAGCGCCGCAGTCGAGCGGATCGGGCTTGTGCTGGCCGAGCATTTCCCCAAGACGGCGGCCGATACCAACGAACTGCCGGACAGACCGATCTCGCTATGACCGATCCCCGTATGGACGCCCCCCTCGAAACCATGGCCGAGGGGCGGTTTCTCGCGCTGCGCAAGCGTGGCACCTGGGAATATGCCGACCGGCCGCGCGACATCCGCGCGGCGGTGATCCTCGCGATCGAGGACGACCATATCCTGCTGGTCGAGCAGTTCCGCATTCCGCTGGGCGCGCCGTGCCTGGAAATGCCCGCCGGGCTGATCGGCGACGAGACCGAGGGCGAAGCGGTGCTGGACGGGGCCGCGCGCGAGTTGGAGGAGGAAACAGGCTATCGTCCCAGCCGGATCGAGGCGCTGGGCGACTATTGCTCCTCGCCGGGCATGACGTCGGAACGCTTCACGCTGGTCCGCGCGAGCGGGCTGGTGAAGGTCGGCGAAGGCGGCGGCGATTCGGACGAACAGATCGTCGTCCACCGCGTAGCGCTGTCCGAGATTCCCGCCTTCATCGCGATGCGCCGCGCGGCGGGTGTGGCGATCGACGCCAAGATGCTGTTGCTGATGGGGGCCGGAATTCTCGGCCGTTGACGTCGCGCGGAGGGCCATCGCCTGCGGCGGTGAGGCCCTTCGGACGATCACCCGCCGGTGCCCTCGCGAACGATCGGGGAAGCCCCCGGCCCTCGCCGGGGGTCACCGCTCAACGGAAATTGTCGGCGTAGCTCTGCAACTTGAGCGTCTTCTGCGGCGTCGGGACCACATGATGGTCCAGCCCTTCGCGCTGGCAATAGGCGATCGCCTCTTCCAGCGTGGCGAAGGTCAGGCGGACCTGTTCGCGCGTATCGCCGCTGCCGGCCCAGCCGGTCAGGGGATCGGGCAGCTTCGCCTCGGTGGGTTCGAATTCGAGTTGCCAGCGATCGGTCCGGTACTTGCCGGACTGCATCGCGTTCTTGGGGCGCTGGAAGATGCGAGCGGTGGCCATCATGCGTGTCCCTTATCGCGAACCGGCGGCTCTTGCATCCGCCTTTTTCGTGCGCAGTGTCGCGGACGCCGCCGCCGCGTCGTCCGGCCAGGGATGGCGCGGGTAGCGCCCGCGCATTTCCTTGGCCACCGCGCTCCAGCTTCCGGCCCAGAAGCCGGGCAGGTCGCGTGTCGTCTGGATCGGTCGCCCGGCGGGTGAGGTCAGGCTGAGGACCAGCGGCACGCGTTCGGTGCCGATCACCGGATGCTCGGCCAGGCCGAACAGCGCCTGCACGCGGAGTTCGACGCGCGGGCCGCCCTCGGCCGCATAGTCGATCGCATGGGTGCTGCCGGCCGGGCTGGTGAAATGCGCGGGCGCGATCGAATCGATCCGGCGCTGGTCGTTCCAGTCGATGAGGTTGCGGATCGCCTCGGCCAACGCCCCCGGCGCGATCGCGTCCAGCCGCCTTTTGCCCGCCACGAGCGCGGGCAGCCAGTCGTCGAGGCGTTCGAGGAGGGTCGCCTCGTCCAGCGCCACCCCGGCATAGGCGGCACGCGCCCGGTACGCCGCCGCCGCATCGCTCCACGGCAATAGCGACAGGCCATGGGTCCGCACACCGTCGACCAGCGCCGCCGCCACCGCCTCGGCCGACGCGCCCGAGTCGGGCCCGCTCGACAGACGCAACGCGCCCAGCCGCCGTTCGCGCAGGGCCTCCACCCCGCCGGTCGCCGGGGAGAAGGTGACGCTGCGTCGAGTCTCGATCCGGTCGGCGAACAGCGATTCGATCGTGGGCAGGTCGAGCGGCGCGGCGGACAGGATGCGCGCCCCCGACGCCGCCCCCTGCGTCTCGCCCACCGCCAGCCATTCGTTCGCCGCCAGCGAGGACGCCGGATCGAGCCGAAAGCCGCGCCCGCCGACGCTCGCCCAATTCTCCGCCATGGCGTCGCGCCGCCGCGCCACCCGGTCGGGATAGGCCAGCGCGAGCGCCACGCCGACCGGATGATCCCATGTCTCGCGCTCGGCTGCCGCACGCGCGGCCGGCCTGGGGGCGAGGCTCGCCCAGCGTCTGGCCATTCCCCGCGCCGCCTCCGCCTTGGGACCACGCTCGGTCCGCCAGCGACGCAGGCGTTGCTCCAGATCGGTGTCGGGGCCCCCGATCCCCCGTTCGCCCAGCAGCACCGCGACATCGGCGGCGACCGAGGCAAGGTCATGCTCGCCCGCGCGGATCAGCATATGCGCGAGCCGTGGCGGCATGGGCAGCGCGGCGATGGCCCGGCCATGCGCGGTCGGACGTCCCGTATCGTCCAGCGCCTCCAGCACGGTCAGCCGGGCCCGCGCCTCGTCGATCGCGGCCTGGGGCGGCGGGTCGAGCCAGGGCAGCGCGCGCGGATCGCTCACCCCCCACAGCGCGACGCCCAGCAGCAGCGCCGACAGGTCCGCTTCCAGTATCTCGGGCGGGTCGAAGCGCGGCAGCCCCGCCGTCGCCGCCTCTTCCCACAGGCGATAGGCGATACCGGGCGCCTGACGCGCGGCGCGCCCGGCGCGCTGGATCACCGCGGCCTGGCTCGCCCGCTCGGTCACAAGCCGGGTCATCCCCGCCGCGCGATCGTAGCGGGGACGGCGGGCGAGACCGGAGTCGACCACGATCCGCACGCCGTCGAGCGTCAGGCTGGTCTCGGCGATCGAGGTGGCCAGCACGATCCGCCGCCGCCCTTCCGGGTCGCGTCGGATCGCCGCGCGCTGCGCCGCCGGGTCGAGCGAGCCATGAAGCTCGTGGATCGCGATATCGGGCGGCAGCGTCGCCAGCCGCTCGGCCGTGCGCGCGATCTCGGCGGTGCCGGGGAGGAAGGCGAGGATGTCGCCCTCCGCCTCATCGGCCAGCGCGCGACGGATGGCGGCGGCGACCGAATCCTCGATCCGCGCCTCGGCGGCCCGGCCGAGGTGGCGCAGGGTCAGCGGGTGGCTGCGCCCCTCGCTCTCGATCACCGGCGCCTCGCCCATCAGGCTGGCGAAGCGGCGGCCGTCCAGCGTCGCGGACATCGCCACGATGCGCAGATCGGACCGCAGCCCCGCCTGCGCATCGAGCGCGAGCGCAAGGCCGAAATCGCCGTCCAGGCTGCGCTCATGCACCTCGTCGAACAGCACCGCCGCCACGCCCGCCAGCTCCGGGTCGGACTGGATCCGCGCGACGAAGATGCCCTCGGTCACGACGGTCACGCGGGTCGCCGCGCTGACCTTCGTATCCATGCGCGTGGCATAGCCGTAGGTCCGGCCGACCGGCTCACCGGCGAGCGCCGCCATCCGTTCGGCCGCCGCGCGTGCGGCGAGGCGACGGGGCGACAGGAGCAGCACCTCGCCCGCGCACCACTTCTGGTCGAGCAGCGCGGGGGCGATGGCGGTAGTCTTGCCCGCGCCCGGTGGCGCGACGAGGACGGCATTGGGTCGGTCCGCGAGCATGGCCAGCAGCTCGGGCAGGACGGCGGTGACGGGCAGGGTCATGCGGATGCGATAGGGCGTTTGGGGGTTGCGGTGAAGAACCCTGCCCTCCGTTCAGCCTGAACGGAGGCGGGGATTGAGGGTCACCGCCCTCCCCCTCGGCACCACCCCGGCGAAGGCCGGGGCCCAGGCTCCATCAAGCTCGTGGCGCGCCAGGCGATGCGGGGAAGGCAACCGCCCAGTGCCATCGTCAATTCACCGAAACCAACCCCCGGCCTTCGCCGGGGTGGTCATTTACCAGAGTGGCGGAAAAGACCTCAGTATGCCCGCGCGACCGCGAATTCGACGGCTTCGACCATCGCCGCCTTGGCGGGACCGTCGGCAAAGCCGCGGATCGCCTCGATCGCCAGCGCGCCGTAATGGCGGGCGCGGGCCATGGTGTCGTCGACCGCCCGGCTCTTGCGGACCAGGGCCACGGCATGGGTGAAATCCTCGTCCGAGGTCCGCCGACCCTCGACCGCGTCCTTCCAGAACTGCCGGTCGTCGTCGTTCGCCCGCGCATAGGCCAGGATGACCGGCAGCGTCATCTTGCCCTCGCGGAAATCGTCGCCCGCGTCCTTGCCCATCGTGCCCGCGTCCGACGTATAGTCGATCGCATCGTCGATCAGCTGGAACGCGATGCCGAGGTTCCGGCCATAGGCCTCCAGCGCCAGTTCCTCCGCCTCGGGCCGCTCGGCGATCACCGCCGCGATGCGGCAGGCGGCGGCGAACAGCGCGGCGGTCTTGGCGTCGATGATCGACAGATAGCGTTCCTCGGCGAGCCCCACCTGCCGCACGGCGGTCAGCTGGTTCACCTCGCCCTCGGCGATCACCGCCGAGGCGCCCGACAGGATGTTGAGCACTTTCAGGCTGCCCGCATCGACCATCAGCTGGAACGAGCGGCTGAACAGGAAGTCGCCGACCAGCACGCTCGCCGGATTGCCCCAGATGATGTTGGCGGTCCGCCGCCCGCGCCGCAGGTCCGACCCGTCGACGACATCGTCGTGCAGCAGCGTGGCGGTGTGGATGAACTCGACCGCCGCCGCCAGCACATGGTGGCTGGTGCCCCGATAGCCCAGCAGTTGTGCGCTCGCGAGCGTCAGCATCGGGCGCATCCGCTTGCCCCCGCCCGAGATCAGATGCCCGGCCAGTTGCGGGATCAGCGGGATTTCCGAGCGCATCCGGTCGATGATGACCTGGTTCACGGCGTTCATGTCGTCCGCCACCAGCCGGATCATCGGGTCCAGCGAGGGCGCGGGCTTGGCGAGGCGGGTGGCGGTTACGGTCATGGGCAGGTAAGAGCCTCTGGCGACAACGCTTGCCGAACGCAAGCCTTGGCGCGAAAGGGCGGGCGTGAAATTGCCCGTGCCCGCCTGTCCGAGGGAGACGTATCGATCATGTCCGACACCGTGCTGACCGGCTATCGCCAGTCGATCGACAATATCGACGCCGCGCTGGTCTTCATGCTGGCCGAGCGGTTCAAGGTCACCCAGGCGGTCGGCGAATATAAGGCGAAGAACGGCCTGCCCCCCGCCGATCCGGGCCGCGAGGAGTCGCAGATCGCGCGCCTGCGCCAACTGGCCCTGGATGCGCAACTCGATCCGGAATTTTCGGAGAAGTTCCTGCGCTTTATCATCGACGAGGTGATCCGCCACCACGAAAGGCTGCGCGGCTGATGGCATTTCTTCTGGCGATCGAAGGCGGCGATGGCGCGGGCAAGGCGACCGCGACCGCGGCGGTGGCCGAGCGCCTGAACGCCGCCGGGCGTTCGGCGGCGGCGCTGTCCTTTCCACGATATGGCGACACGATCGGCGGCTGGGCGCTGGGCGAGTATCTGGCGGGCCGTCTGCCCCATGCGGCGGCGCCCGAAACGGCGGCGACGCTCTACGCGCTCGACCGATTCGAATCGCGGCCGCATCTGGTCGACCTCGCCGAGCGGCACGACGTCATCGTCTTCGACCGCTATATCGCGTCCAACATGGCCTATCAGGCCGCGCAGGTGCCGCCCGAACAGGCGCAGGCGCTGCTGCAATGGATCGAGCAGCTCGAAACGGTGCAGTTCCGCCTGCCCGCGCCGCACCTGTCGGTCTATCTCGACACCCCGCTCGACATCGCGCGCGACCTGATCGCCCGGAAGCGCAAGCGCAGCTACACCGACGACACCTATGACGCCTATGAGGCCGATCTGGGGCTGCAGGCGCGGGTGCGGGCCAATTATGCCGCGATGGCGGACGGCGCGATGCTGGGCGAATGGGCGACGGTGTCAACCGTGGCGCACGGCGCGTTGCGCGATCCCGCCGCGATCGCGGACGAGATCACCGCGCTGGTGACCGACCGGCTGGGTTAAGGCCGGAGACCGCCCCGACAAAGGGCCGAGCCCAGGGGTCACGGTTCACCAAGCCGATGGCGTGTTTTGACCGTCGGGCGATCGAACGCTTAGTTCGACGCCTGGATGGTCCCCGCCAGCGGCGCGAAACGGGCGATCTGCTGGCCGACCAGCCGCAATTGCCCTTCGACCGCCGGGTCGCCGATCCGCCCCTCCGCGTCGAAACGGGTCTGCTGCGTATTGATCGCCGCCGCGAACGGCGTGGGCCAGCCGCGCAGCGCATGGACGATCGAGCGCAGCGCCGCGATGGTCGACCCCGTCGCCTGCCAGCCATAAGCGGTGGCGATCAGCCCGACCGGCAGGTCCGCCAGATAGGGCCGCGTGTCCTTCGCAGTTTCCTCCAGCAGGTCGAGCGCGTTCTTCACCAACCCCGAAATGCTGCCATGATAGCCCGGGCTGGCGATGATGATCGCCGAAGCCTGGCGCACCGTGTCGACAAAGGCCTGCTCCGCCTCGGTCCGCTCCGCCGCGCGCGGGTTGTAAAGCGGCAGGCGCGCCAGATCCTCGCCGCCGAACACATGGGTGCGGAACCCTTCATCGGCTGCGGCCGTCATCGCGATCCGCAGCGCCCGCTCGGTGGACGAAACGCTACCGATCGTACCGCCGATACCAACGACCAGGGGAGAGGAAATATGGTCCATGCCCGTCTTTCACCCCGGAGACGGGCAGCGGGCAAGCGATAAGTTGGCCGGCCATGGGAAACCTGCCCGGCCGTGGCGGCCCATCGGGGGTCAGCCGGTGGCCGTCAGCCGCCGTTGCAGGCGATGAACCGCATTGCCGCGATCGCCCATCTCGGCGCTCAGGCGGAAGCGCGCGACCTCGTTCGCCAGGATCTCGGCCTCTTCGGCCAGGCTGCGCGCGGCGGAAGTCGCCTGCTCGACCATCGCGGCGTTGCGCTGGGTCACGCCGTCCATCTCGGACACCGCATTGTTGACCTGTTGCAGGCCATTGGACTGCTGGCTGGCGGAAGCGGCGATACGCGAGACGAGGTCGCTGATCTCGCCGATGCGACCGATGATCCGCTGCAGTGCCTCGCCCGCCTGGTTGACCAGCTCGACACCGGCGCCGACCTGATCCGACGAGGCCAGGATGCGCGTCTTCACGTCCTTGGCCGCTTCGGCCGAACGCTGGGCGAGCGCCCGCACCTCGCTGGCAACGACCGCGAAGCCCTTGCCCGCTTCCCCGGCCCGTGCCGCCTCGACGCCTGCGTTGAGCGCGAGCAGATTGGTCTGGAACGAGATGCCGTCGATGACGGTGATGATCTCGCTGATCTCGGAGGAAGAGCGTTCGATCCCGCTCATCGCCTCGACCGCGCGGCGGACGATCTCGCCCGAATCCTCGGCCTCGCTGCGCGCTTCGCCGACGATGCGATTGGCCTGCGACGCACCCTCGGCGGTCTGGCGGACCGTAACCGTGATCTGCTGCATCGCCGCGGCGGTTTCCTCCAGCGAGGCCGCCTGTTGCTTGGTGCGGTCGGACAGGTCGTCCGAGGCCTGGTGGATATCGCCCGACCCGGTGCGGATCTGCCCGCTCGAACGGGTGACGACGCCCAGCGTCGAACACATCTGGACGCGCATCGCCTCGAAACTGTCCGCCAGCGCCTGATATTCGGCGGGGAGCCCGTCGAGCGTCGCGGTCAGGTCGCCCTTGGCCATGCGGTCGAACACCGCCTCGCACCGTTCGATCACCGCGCGACGTCCGGCCTGTTCGGCCTCGAAATAGGCGGCCAGCGCGATGTCCATGTCGATCAGCGACGCCTTGACCAGCGCCGTGGCGGCGCGCGCCCGGCGCCGGGCGCCGAACAGACCCAGGAACCGCCCGATGATGAGCTTGGGCAGCACATATTCCAGCATCCGTGCATAGCCGCTGATGTACCAGGTCGGCGCCAGGCCGATCCGGGCATGGACCTGGCCGATATGCGTCGACGATTCGGCATAGCCGCGGTCGAGCGGGCCGGAAAACAGCTTGCGCCAATGGTCCAGTTGCTTGTCGCGGGCGTGATCCATCCGCGCCTGCGACGCGAACAGCCCGCGAATCTGCGACGTCGCCCCGATATAGCGGTACAGCGCGACCAGCGCGGCGGGCGCATGACGCTCGATCGCCCGCTTGATCGTCGGGAAAGAGGAATAGCTGGAGGCATTATACCCAAAAGCCGCCAGCCGCTGCTCAAAGTCGATCTGTTCCGTTCCGCTCACAGGATGCCCTCCGCTCCACATCGTCTGTAAAGACAAAGCGTTAACGGGGCGTAACATCAGGGCGGCGGCCGGATCCCGAGCCGGGCCGGCGTCGGATGCGGCCCGCTCACTCTCCTGCACCGCGTCATCGGGCCGCCGGCGCGCGGTGGCTGTCCCCTTCCGCCGCCGCCACGACTGGCGCATTCTCAACCCAGGCCAGCCGCAACGAACCCTCCGCCGTCGCACCGGCACTCGCCGAGCCGCCCCGATCGCGGATTCCGACGGCGACCGCACGGCGCTGCGCCGGGGTTCCGCCCTGCACGACCAGCGCGCGCCCGGCACGACCGGACGCCCAGGCCGCCAGCGTCAGCGCCCCGTCGCTGACCACCCCCGCGTCCAGCCGGGGGACCGGCAGGACCGCGTCGACCGAAGGAGCCAGCCGCACCGTCCATCCCGGCAACGCGTTGGACGCCCTTGCCTCCAGCTCGCGATAGCCCGCCATGGTCAGCCCCGGCAACGGCGCCGCGGTGGCCTGCAACGAACGGTTCTCGGTATCGACACGCACATCGTCGGGCCGCACCCCGGCGATCAGCGCGAGATCGGCGACCGCGCGCTGTTGCAGTTCGGCCGCGCTCGGCCCGCTGGACCGGTTGGCCCCCGCGATCTGCGCGGCTTCGACGCTGGTGCCGTCGGGCGCGATCCGCAACTGGTCGACATGCACGTCGATCGGGCGCGCCAGCCTCCGGCGCAGATCGGCCTCCAATCGCCGATCGGCCGTGGGATCGAGCTTGGCGGTCAGCACCATTGCGCGGATACGGATCGGCTTGGCACCATAGTCGATGTCGAGCTGCCCCAGGCGCGAGGGATCGGGGAAGCGCTCGGCGATCGTCTCCCGCACTTGGCGCCGCGCCACGGACTCGAACGCGATCTGGCGCAGCGCAGCGCCCAGCGGCACCGACAACAGGCCCAGCGCGACGACGAACAGGATCAACTGCCATCCGGTATGCTGCGGTGACAAATGGCTGCCAAAGCCATAGACCCGCGCGACCAGCGCGGCGGTCAGCGCGATCGTGATCGCATTGGTCAGGAAGAGCAGCAGCGACCCGCTGAACACCGTCCAGTTGAGCGTCGCGATGCCGAAGCCGACCACGACCAGCGGCGGCATCAGCGCGATCGCGATGGCCACGCCCACCACCGTGCCCCCCCGTCCGCGAATCAGCGCATAGGCGCCCGCCACCGCCGACAGCAGCGCGACCAGCAGGTCGAACAGGGTCGGCCGGGTGCGGCTGGCGATCTCGCTGGTGATCGTCTGGATCGGCGACAGGGTTACGAACAACACCGACAGCGCGACGGCGAGCAGCGCCCCGACCAGCAACGCCGTCGCCGCCCGCCGGATCTCGCGCGTGTCGACGGTGGCGATGCCAAAGCCCAGCCCGATGATCGGCATCATCAACGGCGACAGCAGCATCGCGCCGATCAGCACCGCGACAGAAGGCATGAGCAGGCCGAGCAGCGAAATGGCGGCCGACACGACGATCAGGAAGGCATAGCGCCCGGTCCAGCCCGAATCCTCGGCGATCTGGCGCAGCACCGCGTCATGATCGACGCCGCCCACCGCCCAGATCGACCACCAACGCCGGAATCTACCCGGCCCCTTCGTCATGTTCGCCGCCGCTTCTGCTGCCATCTTGTCGGTTCGTCCGTTGTTGATCCCATGCCTGGTCGGGACCTGATCCGGCCGGGCATGGGCGGGTCTAGGCCAATCGGGCGGCGGGGACGAGCCCGGCTGGTCTTTTTCCTTGGGAGGTGTAAGCGACATCCATGTCGGATTCGGAGTCCATTTCCCCATCGCACCACCGATGGACGCCCAGTCGCTATCGCGCCCTGCTCCGCACGCAAAGACCGAGCACGATCCAGTTCCGGACCCGGCTCGCCATCCTGCTGGGGGCGGTGGCGATCGGCTTGGCCGCGACGCTCTTCGCGCTCGCCGCCGATACCGCTGGCCGGATGTTCGCGCTCTATGCCGCCCGCTATCCCTATGCCCCGCTCGTCACCACGCCGATCCTGTTCGCCGCGCTGGTCTGGCTGACACGGCGCTACGTGCCGCTGGCGCGCGGTTCGGGCATTCCGCAGGTGATCGCGGCGCAGGAGGACCCCGAACGCGCCACCCATTCGCTGGTGTCGATCCGTACCGTGATCGGCAAGGCGTTACTGACCATCATGGCGGTGCTGGGCGGCGCGTCGGTCGGGCGCGAAGGCCCGACGGTGCAGATTGCCGCAGCGGTCATGGGGCTGAGCCACCGCCTGCTGCGCGTGCCGTTGCGCGGCGCGGTGCTGATCGCCGGGGGGGCGGCGGGGGTCGCCGCGGCGTTCAACACGCCGATCGCCGGGCTGTTGTTCGCGATCGAGGAACTCGCCTCCGCCTATGAGCAGCGGGTCACGCTGCTGGTGATCGCCGCGATCGTCATCGCGGGCATGGTCGCCCAGTCGGTGCAGGGCGACTATGTCTATTTCGGCGTGATCGGCGCGCATATGGGTGTCACCTCCGCCCTGGTCGCGGTGCCGGTGATCGGGCTGGTCGGCGGGCTGGTCGGCGGGCTCTTCTCACGCCTGATGCTGATGCTCGCGATCGGCACCAACCGGCTGACCCGCTGGACCAAGGCCCATCCGGTCGTCTTCGCCGCGCTGTGCGGGCTGGTGGTCGCCGGGCTGGGCTGTGCCACCGGGCTGACCTGGGGCACCGGCTATGGCTCGGCACGGGCGATGATCGCGGGGGCCGATGCGCCGCTGTGGTTCGGCCCGGCCAAGCTGGTCACCACGCTCGCCACCGCGGTCGCCGGACTGCCCGGCGGCATTTTCGCCCCCTCGCTGGCGGTGGGCGCGGGCGTGGGCAATCTGCTGTGCCCGCTATTCCCCGGTTCGCCGTCTTCGGCGATCGTTATCCTGGGCATGGTCGCCTATTTCGCCGGCGTGGTGCGCGCGCCGCTGACCGCCGTCATCATCCTGTCGGAGACGACCGCCAGCCGGGGCCTGATGCTGCCCATGTTCGCGGTCGCGTTCCTGGCCGACGGCGCAAGCACGCTCGTCTGTCGCGAGAAACTCTATCACGGCCTGTCGCGCACCTTCTCCATGCATTGAGAACCGCCCGCGCAAGGCCCGCTCTCCTCACTCCCCCATTGCCTTCACCCATCGATCGTCTTTCCGGGGTGGCGTGATCGGACCCGGACGGTAAAGATCCCGCCGGACAAACGAGAGAGGACCGGCGGGGCATGACGAAACACCTCCCCTGGATCGCGCTGGCGATCATGGGCGCGGGCGCACTGGGCGTGATCGCCACGGTGCGGGGCGAACCGATCAACGCACTGTGGATCGTCGCGGCGGCGGTCTCGGTCTATCTCATCGCCTATCGCTATTATGCCCTGTTCATCGCGCGGGTGATCGGCATCGATCCGGCCCGCCCCACTCCCGCGATCCGCCGCGCCGATGGCCTGGACTATGTCGCAACCGACCGGACGGTGCTGTTCGGCCACCATTTCGCCGCGATCGCGGGGGCCGGACCGCTGGTCGGGCCGGTGCTGGCGGCGCAGATGGGCTATCTGCCGGGGACGCTGTGGATCCTGGCCGGTGTGGTGCTGGCCGGGGCGGTGCAGGATTTCCTGGTGCTGTTCCTGTCGATGCGACGCGACGGCCGTTCGCTGGGCGAATTGATCCGCATGGAGATGGGCCCGGTGGCGGGCACCATCGCGCTGTTCGGCGCCTTCATGATCATGGTCATCATCCTGGCGGTGCTGGCGCTGATCGTCGTGCGGGCGCTGGCCGAAAGCCCCTGGGGACTGTTCACCGTCGCGGCCACCGTGCCGCTCGCCATGCTGATGGGCGGCTATACCCGCTGGGTCCGGCCGGGGAAGATCGGCGAGGTGTCGATCATCGGCTTTATCGGCCTGATCCTCGCCATCGTCTATGGCCAGTCGGTCGCGCAATCGGCGGTGTTCGCGCCGCTGTTCACCTTCACCCCGGTGCAGCTCTGCTTCCTGCTGATCGGTTACGGCGCGGTCGCCTCGGTCCTGCCGGTGTGGCTGTTGCTCGCCCCGCGCGACTATCTGTCGACCTTCCTCAAGATCGGCGCGATCGTGGCGCTGGCCATCGGCATCGTCATCATGGCGCCCCCGCTGAAGATGCCCGCGCTAACGAAGTTCATCGACGGCAGCGGGCCGGTCTGGGCGGGGCCGCTCTTCCCCTTCCTGTTCATCACCATCGCGTGCGGTGCGGTGTCGGGCTTCCACGCGCTGATCGCCAGCGGCACCACCCCCAAGCTGATCGCCAGCGAGAAGGACGCGCCGTTCATCGGGTATGGCGCGATGCTGATGGAAAGCGCGGTGGCGATCATGGCGCTGGTCGCGGCCTCGATCCTCGATCCGGGCGTCTATTTCGCGATGAACGCGCCCGCCGCCGTGCTGGGCACCGACCCCGCCAGCGCCGCCGCCGCCGTCACCGCGATGGGCTTCCCCATCTCGGCCGATACGCTGGCGCAGGTGGCCAGGGATGTCGGCGAGCATACGATCATCAGCCGCGCAGGCGGCGCGCCGACGCTGGCGGTGGCGATGGCGGAGATTTTCAGCCACCTGTTCGGCGGACAGGCGATGAAGGCCTTCTGGTATCACTTCGCGATCCTGTTCGAGGCGCTGTTCATCCTGACCGCCGTCGATGCGGGCACACGCGCAGGGCGGTTCATGTTGCAGGACCTGATCGGCCTCGTCGTCCCCGGCTTCCGTGGATCGAGCAAGGTCGCGCCGGGGCTGATCGCGACCGGCCTGTGCGTCGCGGCCTGGGGCTTCTTCCTCTATCAGGGCGTGACCGATCCGCTGGGCGGGGTGAACACGCTGTGGCCACTGTTCGGCATCTCCAACCAGATGCTGGCCGCCGTCGCGCTGATGCTGTCGACCGTCGTGCTGTTCCGCATGAAGAAGGACCGTTTCGCCTGGATCACGGTGGTGCCGACCATCTGGCTGCTCGCCTGCACATTGACCGCGGGGTGGCTGAAGATCTTTTCCAGCGACCCACGCGTCGGCTTCCTGGCCCATGCCGACCGGTTCGCGACGGCGGCGGCGGACGGGAAAATCCTGGCCCCGGCCAAGACCATGGCCGAGATGGGCCGGATCGTGTTCAACGACCGGATCGACGCCGGGTTGAGCGCGATATTCCTCGGCGTGGTGGTGGCAATCCTCGTCTATGCGGTGCGCACCTGCCTGATCGCCCGGCGAATCGACCGGCCGAGCGTCACCGAAGTGCCGCCCGAGATGGTCGCCGCCGAATGAGCCGGGGCGCATGAGCTGGCTGGCCCGGTTGCGGGCGATCGGCAACGCGATGGTCGGGATGCCGAGCTATGACGCCTATCGCGCGCACATGGCCGCCACGCATCCCGACCGGGAGCCGATGGACGAGGTGACGTTTTTCCGCGAGCGTCAGCAGGCGCGCTATGGCGGAAAGAATGGCGGTCGCTGCTGCTGAGTCGATCCGTGGCAGCGACGCATCTTCGGCCCGCCCTTGCCTTTTACCCCATGCACGGCTACATCGCGTGCCCATCCGAACAGCGCGGACGGACCTTTCGTCGCAGGACCCCCGGGTCAGGCGACGGCGGACCCATGCCCCGCTGACCCCTATTCAACGCAGGTGCGGGAACGGCACGAGTGGCGAAGACGACCCCCATCGAATTCTTCCAGCAGGTCAAGACCGAGACCAAGAAGGTCGTCTGGCCGACGCGGCGCGAAACGGTGATGACCGGCGTGATGGTGGTCGTGATGACCACGATCCTCGCCATCTTCTTCCTGGCGGTCGACTCGTTCTTCGAGGCACTGGTCCGCGCGCTGCTCTCGCTCGCGAAGTAAAGGTTCCCCATGGCGCGCTGGTACATCATCCACGCTTATTCCGGTTTCGAGGGCAAGGTCCGCGACTCCATCATGGCCGAGGCGACCCGCCTGGGCCTGGACCATCTCGTCGCGCAGATCGAGGTGCCGACCGAAACCGTCACCGAGGCGCGGCGCGGCAAGAAGATCGCTGTCGAGCGCAAGTTCATGCCCGGCTATGTGCTGGCCAAGCTCGACATGACCGACCAGGTCTATCACCTGGTCAAGAACACGCCGAAGGTGACCGGCTTCCTGGGCGCGATGGGCAAGCCCCAGGCGATCAGCGAGGCCGAGGCCGCGCGGATGCTCAACTCCAAGGAGGAGGCCGCCGCCGCCCCCAAGCACAAGGTCAAGGTCGATTACGAGATCGGCGATGCGGTCAAGGTGCTGGAAGGCCCCTTCGCCAGCTTCAACGGCGTGGTCGAGGAACTCGACTTCGACAAGTCCAAGGTCAAGGTGTCGGTGTCGATCTTCGGTCGCGCGACTCCGGTCGAACTGGATTTCGAGCAGGTCGAACGCTCGAAATAAGATCGCACGATCGGACGGGAAACGGGCCGGGGCGGCGACGCCACCGGCCTTTTTCATGCCGCCTCGCGCGCCGCCGCTCGCGCCGCGCGAAACACCCGTCGGGCCACCTTGCCATTCACCCCATTTTCGGCTATCGGCCCGCGCTTCCCTAGCATCATGCGACGGAACCCTTGCGGGAGGGTGCGCTGGCTCATGCCTCGCGTGCCCGTCACGACCGCTAGACTCGAAAAGAGAGTGACATGGCAAAGAAGATTACCGGCTATATCAAGCTGCAGGTGCCTGCGGGCGCCGCCAACCCCTCGCCGCCGATCGGCCCGGCGCTGGGTCAGCGCGGTGTAAACATCATGGAATTCTGCAAGGCGTTCAACGCGCAGACCGGCGAAGTCGAGAAGGGCACCCCGCTGCCCACCGTCATCACCGTCTATGCCGACCGTTCGTTCTCGTTCGAGACGAAGACCGCGCCTGCGACCTACCTCATCAAGAAGGCGGCCAACCTGAAGTCGGGCTCGAAGGAGCCGGGCAAGGTGTCGGCGGGCAAGATCGCGCGCTCCAAGCTCGCGGAAATCGCCCAGGCCAAGATGAAGGACCTGAACGCCAACGACATCGAGGCTGCGACCAAGATCATCGAAGGCTCCGCCCGCGCGATGGGCCTCGAAGTGGTGGAGGGCTGATATCATGGCGAAGCTGACCAAGAAGCAGAAGGCCGTCCAGATCGACGCCGAGAAGCTGCACGGCATCGACGAGGCGATCTCGCTGGCGCGCACCCATGCGACCTCGAAGTTCGACGAGACGATCGAGATCGCCGTCAACCTGGGCGTTGACCCGCGCCACGCCGACCAGATGGTCCGCGGCGTCGTCACCCTGCCCAAGGGCACCGGCAAGACCGTTCGCGTGGGCGTGTTCGCCAAGGGCGCGAAGGCCGACGAGGCACGCGCCGCTGGCGCCGACGTCGTGGGCGCCGAGGACCTGATGGAAACCATCCAGGGCGGCACCATCGATTTCGACCGCTGCATCGCGACCCCGGACATGATGGGCGTCGTCGGTCGCCTCGGCAAGGTGCTGGGCCCCAAGGGCCTGATGCCGAACCCGAAGCTGGGCACCGTGACCATGAACGTCGCCGAAGCCGTCAAGGCGGCCAAGGGCGGTCAGGTCGAGTATCGCGTCGAAAAGGCGGGCATCATCCACTCGGGCATCGGCAAGGCGTCGTTCCCGGCGGAAGACCTGCGCGCGAACTTCGACGCGCTGGTCGATGCACTGATCAAGGCCAAGCCGTCGGGCGCGAAGGGCAAATATGTCCGCAAGATCGCCGTCTCGTCGACGATGGGCCGTGGCATCAAGGTGAACGTCGCGGAAGTCCCGGGCGCGTAATCACCGCCCGGCCTTGCGGCTGACAGGATCAAGGGGTCGGGACTTCGGTTCCGGCCCCTTTTCCTTTGGGATCCAGTGCGACGGGGCTCTCCCAATGCGGCGCGTGGTCATGTACCCTGCCGGGATGACCGCCTTTCCCCAGCCCGTCCTAGACTATTGGGACCAGAGCTTTGCGGCCACTCGCCCGAACGGTCGGGGCGATCTCGCCTATGCTGTCCTGGCCAGATACTGTGGCCTGAGGATGTTCGGGGTATGGACGACAGCAGCCATCCTACCTTCGCGGACGGCGAGTAGCAGCCCCAAGCCTCTTGCCGTCCCAGGGCCACCCGGGGCCAAGACCGCCGTCGGATCAGGCAATTCCGAACGGGACCAGATGATTGTCCTGCACATGCCCGATCCGCGCGCGGCCCAGATAGGGCACGCCCATCTCCCCGCACCAGCGCTGGATCATGAATTCCAGCGTCTCGCCCCAGGCGGGTTCATTGTCCTGCACATTGCTGACCGCGCCCAGCCGGACGCCCGCCAGCCCCTTCAACTGGGTGGCGTTGGCCATGGTGAAGAGCATCCGGTCGATCGCATACATATGCTCGGACACCTCCTCGATCAGCAGGACGTGATCGGTCAGGTCGGGCAGCCAGGGCGTGCCGATCAGCGCGGCGAGGATGGACAGGTTGAACGCCGCCGCCGGTCGCCCGTCGAGACCGGGCTCCAGCCCCTGCCGGTCGCCGCTCGCCAGCCAGCCGAGCGAGCGGGCGATCGTCACGTCGCCGCCCTGCCGCCGGATATCGCTGACCATCGGGCCATGCACCGGCCGCCCGATCCGCCGCGCATAGAGCGCCGCCAGCACGAAGCCGATGTCCGAATAGCCGATATAGGTCTTATGCCCCGCCGCGCCGTTCAGCTTGGGCATGACCCGCGACAGGATGCGATTCGATCCATAGCCGCCGCGCAGGAACCAGATGGCGTCGACCCCCGGATCATTCGCGAATTCGAGGAAGGCCGCCGCGCGCCGATCGTCCGACCCGGCGAAATGCCCGTCCTGCTCATAGCATTGCGGGTGGAAGATCAGGTCCAGTGCCGGATAGGCGATCGCGGCAAAGGCGCTGGCGGGTGCCTCGGCGGCGGGATTGCCGATGCTGGAAGGGGCGAGGATTCCGATCTTCATGCGGTTGTGATCCCCGGCACGACAAGAGGAGCAGGCATTGCCCTGAAGGGCCAAGTCGCCGATAGCGTGGCACCATGGACAACGGCAAATCCTGTTTTCTGGTGGGTATCGGCGGATCGGGCATGATGCCGCTGGCGATGATCTTGTGTGCGCGCGGCTGGACCGTGGCGGGATCGGATCGTGGGTTGGACCAGGGGCGGGTTGCGGCCAAGTTCGACGCGTTGCGCGCCGCCGGGATCGCGCTGTTCCCGCAGGACGGCTCGGGCGTGACCGCAGCGGACCAGCTGGTCATCGCCTCCGCGGCGGTCGAGGAGACGGTGGCCGATATCGTCGTCGCCAACCGGCTGGGCTGCCCCCGCGCCACCCGCGCGCAGATGCTCGCCAGCCTGTTCAACGACAGCGCGCTGCCCATCGGTGTCGCGGGGACCAGCGGCAAATCGACCGTCACCGGCATGATCGCCTTCATCCTGCACGAAACCGGACGTGACCCGACCGCGATGAACGGCGCGGTGATGAAGGACTTCGTCTCGCCCTACAGCCCGTTCGCCAGCGCGCTGGTCGGCAACGGCGCGGCGTTCGTCAGCGAGGTGGACGAGAGCGACGGCTCGATCGCGCTCTACGATCCGGCGATCGCCGTGCTGAACAATGTCAGCCTCGACCATAAATCGCTGGAGGAACTGCGCACGCTGTTCGGCGGCTTCGCGGCGCGCGCGCGCCATGTCGTCGCCAATGCGGGCGATCCCGAGACGGCGGCGCTGCTCGCCGATCTTCCCGACCTGACGACCTTCGCGGTCGAGGGCGCGGCCGATCTGGTGGCCGAGGCGCTGAAGCCCGAACCCTTTGCGATCGGGTTCGACATGGTGACGGGCGGCGCGGGCTATCATGTCCGCCTGTCGGTGCCGGGCCGCCACAATGTCTCCAACGCGCTGGCCGCGATCGGCGCGAGCGTGGCGGCGGGGGTGCCCTTGATCGACGCGATCCGCGCGGTCGAGCGCTTCACCGGTCTCAAGCGCCGGTTCGAGAAGGTCGGCGAGGCGAACGGCGTGACCGTGATCGACGATTTCGGCCACAACCCCGACAAGATCGCCGCGACGCTCGACACGCTCCACGCCTTTCCGGGCCGGTTGCTGATCCTGTTCCAGCCGCATGGCTATGGTCCGCTGAGGGTCATGCGCCGCGAGCTGGTCGACAGCATCGCCGCGCGGATGATGCCGGGCGACGTGCTGGCGATGCCCGACCCGGCCTATTTCGGCGGCACCGTCACGCGTGAGGTCACGAGTGCGGATATTACCGCCGACCTGCGCACACGCGGCGTCGATGCCCGCCATATCGCCGACCGCCAGGCGGCGGCGGACATGCTGGTGGCGGAAGCGCGGGCAGGCGACCGGATCGTGGTGATGGGCGCGCGCGACGACACGCTGAGCCTGTTGGCGCAGGAGATGGTGGAGAAGCTCGCCGAGACGTAAAGCTCGCTTGACGTAAAGCAAACTTTCCATGCAAAGCTCCCTTCACATTCGAAGGAGGTTGCGATGCCCATGCCCCCCGAAATCAAACGCTATACCCGCCGGCTATTGGTCACGATGACGCTGTACGGGGTCGCTCTGGTCGGGGCGAATATGTGGTTCCGTCATGCGCCCCCGGCGGGATTGCTGGCCTATATCGTCGCGATCCTGCCCGCGCTGCCGATCATGGGCGTATTCGTCGTCATCGGACGGCTGTTGATCGAAATGCGGGACGAATATGTGCGGATGCAATTTGTGCGACAGTCGTTGATCGCGACCGGCGTCACGCTGTCGATCACGACCGCCTGGGGTTTTCTCGAGGGCTTTCAACTGGTCCCTCATGCGCAGGGCTATTACGCCGCGACACTCTGGTTCAGCAGTCTGGGACTATGCGTGATGGTTCATACCGTCCGGGAAATCTGGCGCGCGCGCGTGTGAACAACCATCTCCGCACACTGCGCGCCGAGCGCGGCTGGAGCCAGCAGGATCTGGCCGCACGGCTGGAGGTCAGCCGTCAGAGCGTCAACGCGATCGAGACGGGGCGCTATGATCCATCCCTCCCCCTCGCCTTCAAGATCGCCGAACTGTTCGATCGGCCGATCGAATCGATTTTCATCAGCCCTTCGCGCGGCTGATCCGGCGGGCAAGCGCCCCCTGCCGTGACGGGGGGTCTTCGCCGGGGCCCTGCGCGGGAGCCCCAACATCCGGTTCCAATCTCCACGCCCCGCGCCTAGACCCACGTCATGACCAACACTGCACCCGGCACCCGCCCCAATCTCGCCTATCACTGGACGCCGGGCGACGGTCCGGCGATCGTCTTCCTGCCCGGCTATGCCTCGGACATGCAGGGATCGAAGGCGCTGGCGCTGGAACAATGGGCGCGGGCGAACGGGCGGGCCTTTCTGCGCTTCGATTATGGCGGCTGCGGCCAGTCGGAGGGGGCGTTCGAGGACCAGTCGCTGGCCGACTGGCGCGACGATGTGGTCGCGATGCTCGACGATGTGGTGAAGGGACCGACGGTGCTGGTCGGATCGTCGATGGGCGGCTGGCTGATGCTGCTCGCCGCGCGCGCTCGGCCCGATCAGGTGAAGGCGCTGGTCGGCATCGCGCCGGCGCCCGACTTCACCGACTGGGGCTTTTCGACCGAGGACAAGATGGCGATCCTCCAGACCGGCCGCCTGGAGCGCGCCAATCCCTATGGTCCGCAGCCGACCGTCTATACCCGCCGCTTCTGGTCGTCGGGGGAGGCCAACCGCCTGACCTTCGGCCCGATCGCGTTCGACGGCCCGGTGCGGCTGTTGCAGGGCATGGCCGATCCCGATGTCCCCTGGGCGCGCGCGACGCATCTGGCCCAGCTGATCGGTTCAGCCGATGTGCAGACTCTGCTCATCAAGGATGGCGACCATCGGCTGTCCCGCGACAGCGATATCGCGCTGTTGATCCGCGCCGTCGAGGACGTGTCGAGCCGCCTATGATCCTGCTCCCCTTCATGCTTGCCGCGCTCGCCAGCCCGGCCGACCTGCCCGCCGATCCGCGCGAGGCGCGCTATCGCCGCTGCGCCGCCACCGCCGAACGCGCCCCCGCCGCCGCGCGCGGCGAGGCGACTCGCTGGCAATTGGCGGGCGGCGGCTATTTCGCGCAGCAATGCACCGGCCTGGCCTATGCGACCGAGCGCAACTGGACGGCGGCCGCTCGGTCGTTCGAACAGGCCGCCCGCGCGGCGGAAACGGCGCAGGACAAGCGCGCCGCCAATTACTGGGCGCAGGCGGGCAATGCCTATCTGGCGGCGGGCGATGCCCCCCATGCGCGCGCCGCGCTCGACGCCGCGCTCGCCTCGGGCGATCTCGACGATTTCGCGCGGGGCGAGGCGCAGCTCGACCGCGCCCGCGCGCTGGTCGCTGCGGGACAGGTGGCCGCCGCGCGCACCGATCTCGACGCGGCGCTGATCCATGCCTCGGCCGATCCGCTCGCCTGGCTGTTGTCGGCGACGCTGGCACGGCGGATGAACGACCTGCCCCGCGCGCAGAAAGACATCACACAGGCGCTGGCCCGCGCCGCCGACGATGCCAATGTCCAGTTGGAGGCGGGCAATATCGCCGCCATGGCGCAGGATGAGGCGGGCGCGCGGAAGGCGTGGAGCGAAGCCGCCCGCCTCGCCCCGCCCGACAGCCCGACCCACGCGGCGGCGGCCGGGGCGCTCGCCCAGTTTCCGTCTCGCTGAACCGAGCAACCGGACCTGAACCGACCGCGCCCACCCGTCCATATCGAAGGCCTTCATTCCGATGCGTGACCCGCATGCCATGATCCACGTCGACAATCCCGACGCGACGATCCGCTTTTTCGAACGCCCCGGTCTGCGACCGGCGCGCCTCAAAGGCCCTGAGGGCAGCCGCCATTTCCGTCATCCAACGGACGCCGGGCTCGCGATCGACCGGCCTCGGCGAGACGGGCCGATGGCCTTCGTCAAGACAGCCGAAGGGGTACCGATAGCGCTATTGCAGGACGCGGCACTACCGCCCGCCAAACCTTGGCTCTCGATGTCCAGGGCCGGAAGCTGGTAAGGCGCGTTCCATGGAAATCGTCCGAGTCCCCGTCCTGTCCGACAATTATGCCTGGCTGATCCACCATGCCGGGCGCACCGTGGCGCTCGATCCGGGGGAGGCGGCGCCGGTCCAGGCCGCCGCCGCCGCGCGCGGGTGGCGGATCGACGAGGTCTGGCTGACCCATTGGCATCCCGACCATGTTGGCGGCGCGGGCGCGATCCAGGCCGACGGCGCGCAGGTCGTCGGCCCGGCGGCGGAAGCGGCCAAGATCGTCGGACTCGACCGCCTGCTGGCCGAGGGCGACCGAATCGCGCTGGGCGAGGCGGAGGCGACCATCTGGTCGGTGCCGGGGCATACCGCCGGACATATCGCCTTTCACTTCGCGGACCGGGGGGTGGTCTTCACCGGCGACACGCTGTTCGCGATGGGCTGCGGGCGGCTATTCGAGGGGACGGCGGAGCAGATGCACGCCAATATGCGCCGTTTCGCCGCGCTGCCCGAGGATACGCGGGTCTATTGCGGGCATGAATATACCCTCTCCAACGCACGGTTCGCGGCGGCGGTCGAGCCTGACAATGCGGCCATCGCCCAGCGCCTGGCGGAAGTGACCGCGATGCGCGAGCAGGGGGAGCCGACCGTCCCGACGACGATCGCGCTGGAGCGGGCGACCAACCCCTTTCTGCGCTCGGTCGATGCGCAGGAATTGGCGGAGCGGCGTGCAGCCAAGGACGCGTTCAAGGGTTGAACAGGGGCTACGGGGAATGATTTCTGGAGTTCGATCGATGCGCATCACCCCTTTCCTCCCCCTGTCACTGGCGCTGCCGCTGACCGTGCTCGCCGCCTGCGCGCCCACCGCCGCCGAACAGGCGCGGATGGCGCAGCGCAGCGCCGACGATCAGACCGCCCTGGCGCGCGACCTGCGCGGGCTGGTGGCGCAAAAGCCGACCCAGTGCATCAGCCAGTATCAGACGCAGCAGATGCGCGCCTATGGCCCGACCATCGTCTATACGGTGTCGCCCCGGCTGAAATATGTCAGCCGCACCCAGGGCGGATGCGAGGGCGTGGGCGAAGGCGCGCGCAACGATATCCTCGTCACCCGCACCTCCACCGGACAGCTTTGCGCAGGCGATATCGCGCAGACGGTCGACCGGACCTCGGGCTTCTTCACCGGCAGTTGCAGCTTCGGGCCGTTCGTCCCCTATCGGGCCGGCAAGTGATGCGCGGCCGGATGATGACGCTGGCGGCGCTCGGCCTTGCGCTGACGGCCGCCCGGTCCGACCCCTTTGCCGGCCGGGTCGCGGGTCCGCCCGTGCAGTGCGTCGGTACCAGCGCCGCGCAATCGGGGCCGAGCATCGCCGACAACGGCACGATCGTCATCGATGCGGGCGGACGACGCATCTGGCGCGCGCAGGTGCGCGGCATGTGCCCGGGGCTACAGCCGTTCAACACGCTGATCGTCGAGCGCTGGGGCTCGCAGCTATGCCGCAACGATCGGTTCCGGGTGCTGGAGCCGGGCCTGTCGATCCCGTCGGCCTGGTGCTTCTTCGACGGCTTCGTCCCCTATGACCGGGTGAAGAAGTAACGCGGATCGCCAGGGAAGGGCCCGGTATCGGCCGGGCCCTTCTTGCGGGTCAGAGGACGAACCGGCTGAGGTCGGTGTTGCGCGCGACCGCCGACAATTGCCGGTCGACATAGGCGGCATCGATGGTCAGCGTGCTGCCCTGACGATCCTCGGCCTCGAAGCTGATCTCTTCCAACAGCTTTTCCATCACGGTCTGGAGCCGCCGCGCGCCGATATTCTCGACCTGCCCGTTCACCTCGGCGGCGATGCGGGCGATCGCGGCGATGCCGTCCTCGGTAAAGGAAATCTCCACCCCCTCGGTGCCGATCAGCGCCTTATATTGCACGGGCAACGACGCCTTGGTGTCCGACAGGATCGCAACGAAATCTTCCTCGGTCAGCGCCTTCAGCTCGACCCGGATCGGGAGGCGGCCCTGAAGCTCGGGCAGCAGGTCGGACGGCTTGGCGACGTGGAACGCGCCGGACGCGATGAACAGGATATGGTCCGTCTTCATCGGGCCATATTTGGTCGAGACGGTCGTCCCCTCGATCAGCGGGAGAAGGTCGCGCTGCACGCCCTCGCGGCTGACCGAGCCACCGCGCACGTCGCTGACCGCGATCTTGTCGATCTCGTCGAGAAAGACGATCCCGTTCGCCTCGGCATCGGCCAGCGCGGTGCGGCTGACCTCGTCCTGATCGAGCCGCTTGTCCGCCTCTTCCTCGACCAGCTTGGTCCAGGCGGCGCCGACGGTCAGCTTGCGACGCTTGAGCGGCTGGCCGCCGCCGAACGCCTTGCCCATCATCTCCGACAGGTTGATCATCTGCGGCGCGGCACCGGGAATCTCGAACGGCATGGCCGGGGCCTGTTCCAGTTCGATCTCGATCTCGGTCTGGTCGAGATGGCCATCGCGGAAGCGCTGGCGGAACGCCTCGCGCGTCGCCTGGCTGGAGTCCTTGCCGACCAGCGCGTCGAGCAGGCGGTTGAGCGCCGCCTCTTCCGCCTTGTCCTTCACCGCGACGCGGCGGCGTTCCTTTTCCAGCCGGATCGCCTCCTCGACCAGGTCGCGGGCGATCTGCTCCACATCGCGGCCGACATAGCCGACCTCGGTGAACTTGGTCGCCTCGACCTTGACGAAGGGGGCATCGGCCAGCTTGGCCAGACGGCGGCTGATCTCGGTCTTGCCGCAACCGGTGGGGCCGATCATCAGGATGTTCTTGGGCGTCACCTCGTCGCGCAGGTCGGCGCCGAGACGCTGGCGGCGCCAGCGGTTGCGCATCGCGACGGCGACCGCGCGCTTGGCGTCGGCCTGGCCGATGATATGCGCGTCGAGCGCGGCGACGATCGCCTTGGGGGTCAACTGGTCGTTCATGGGAGCTTTCGGGTTACTGCGCGCCGTCGATGGCTTCGAGCGTGACGCGGTCATTGGTGTAGACGCAGACATCTGCGGCGATCGCCATCGCCTTGCGCGCGATCGTCTCGGCATCCTGTTCGTAATCGTCAAGCGCACGGGCGGCGGCGAGCGCGTAATTGCCGCCCGACCCGATCGCGCAAATCCCATTCTCAGGCTCCAGCACGTCGCCATTGCCGGTCAGGATCAGCGTGACGTCCTTGTCGGCGACGATCATCATCGCCTCCAGGTTGCGCAGGAACTTGTCGGTGCGCCAGTCCTTGGCGAGTTCGACCGCGGCGCGCAGCAACTGGCCGTTATGCCGCTCCAGCTTGGCCTCCAGCCGCTCGAACAGGGTGAAGGCATCCGCCGTCGCGCCCGCAAAGCCGCCGATGACCGATCCGTCGCCCAGCCGCCGCACCTTGCGCGCATTGGGCTTCATGACCGTCTGGCCCATCGAAACCTGACCGTCCCCGGCCACCACCACCCGGCCGCCGCGACGGACCGAGCATATCGTCGTGCCATGCCAGGTGGGCATGGCGTGTTCATTCCCGCTCATGCGCGGCGATATGGAGGTGGGGATGCGCGGGTTCAATGGAGGGATTTCCGAGGTTTTAACCCGTCCCCCCCGTTCCAGCCTGAGCGCAGTCGAGGGCCACGCCGGACCCAGGCGGCGAGGCGCGGACATTCCTCCCCAGCAACGGGAGGTGGCAGCGTGTCAGCGCTGACGGCGGGGTGTCGCGCCATCCAGGGGAGGTCGCCCCGCCGTCAGCTTCACGCGTCCTCCTCCGCTGCAAGCGAGGCATAGAGATGCGCCCGGCGGTCGGCGTTGAAGCGTGGTTTTCGACTAGGCTCAGGCCGAAAGAGGGCGAGAATTACTCGCCCAGCTTCTCGATCTTGGCCTTCAGCGCCGCGAGTTCGGCCTTCAGCGCCGCCATCTCGGCATCCTTGCTCGCCGCCGATGCCGTCGGCGCGGCTGCTCCGGCCGCCGCCCCGGGCTTGAATCCCTGGGTCGCCGCCTCGAACATCGCTAGGTTCCGCTTGGCCAGGTCGGCGAACGGCGTGTTGGCGAACGCGCCCTCGACCGCCGACTTGAACTGTTCCTGATTGCGGCGAAAACTGTCCATCGACGCCTCCAGATAGCCGGGCACCATCGCCTGCATCGAGTCGCCGTACATCGAGATCAACTGGCGCAGGAAATTGACCGGCAGCATCGTCTCGCCCCGGCTTTCCTCTTCCATGATGATCTGGGTCAGGACATTATGGGTGATGTCTTCGTCGGTCTTGGCGTCGACCACCTTGAAGTCGCGACCGGCCCGGATCATCCCCGCCAGATGGTCGAGCGTGATGTAGGAGGATGTCTCGGTATTGTAGAGCCGCCGGTTCGCATATTTCTTGACGATCACGACGCCGTCCGCTGCCTGCTTCTTCATCGATCCCCGCCTTTCATGATTTTGGTGTAGCCTAACGCCATGGATTTCGCATCGCAACATGGTCCGCGCCCCCTGCCGCTGTTCCTGGAGATGCTGCGCAGCGAAGCCGCGGCCCAGCCCGATCTGGTCGCCCGCGCGCTCACCGGGCTGGAACGGTTTCAGCAGGCCCCGCGCGAACGGCCGATTCGCGCGCTGCCCGTCCGGCGGCGGCGCGGACGGGTGCGGCTGCGCGACGGGGGCGGAGGCAGGAATGGGGCCGATACGACCGGGGCCATCGGGCCGCCCGTCCTGTTCATCCCGTCGCTCATCAATCCGCCCTCGATCCTCGATCTGTCGCGCGACCGCTCGCTGATCCGCTGGCTGCGCGGGCGGCGCTGCCATCCCTGGCTGATCGACTGGGGCACGCCCGGCCCCCGCGACCGGGACATCGATGTCGCGGGGCATGTCGAGCGGTTCCTGTTGCCGCTGATCGCCAGTTTCCCGCAGCCGCCGGTGCTGGTCGGCTATTGCCTGGGCGGCACGCTCGCGATGGCCGCAGCGACACGGGCGCGGGTGGCGGGGCTCGCCATCATCGCCGCGCCCTGGCATTTCACCGGCTATGGCGCGGACGAGCGCGCCGCGATGGCCGCGCAATGGGCCGCGACCCGGCCGATCGCCGAGATGTTGGGCGTGGTGCCGATGGAGGCGCTGCAAGCCGGATTCTGGCGGCTGGACCCGGCGCGGACCATCGCCAAATACGCCGCCTTCGCCGATCTCGATCCACGGAGCGAGGCGGCACGGCGCTTCGTCCGGCTGGAGGACTGGGCGAATCAGGGGGCTCCCCTGCCCCATGCGTTCGGGCGCGAACTGTTCGAACAGCTCATTGCCGAGGATCGCCCCGGCCAGGGGCGGTGGCGCGTCGGCGGTGATTTTGTCACGCCCGCGCAATGCGATGCTCCTAGCGTCGAATTCGTCGCGACCGCCGACCGGATCGTGCCCGCCGCCACCGCCATCGGCCTGTCCGACCGGCGCGTGGGCGGCACCGGCCATGTCGGCATGGTGGTCGGCGGCCGCGCGGAGCGACGGCTCTGGCAACCGCTCGCCGACTGGATCGGGGGCCTGCCAGCGCCTAGATAGGGTGGAAGTTGAGAGGAGCATTCATGACCGAGATCGTCATCGCCGCCGCCAAGCGCACCCCCGTAGGCAGCTTCCTGGGCGCGTTCGCCACCACCCCCGCGCATGAACTGGGCCGGATCGCGATCACCGCCGCGCTCGAACAGGCGGGTGTCAGGGGCGAAGAGGTGTCCGAAGTGATCCTCGGCCAGGTGCTGACCGCCGCGCAGGGCCAGAACCCCGCACGCCAGGCGGCGATGGCCGCCGGCATCCCCAAGGAGGTCCCAGCCTATGGCGTGAACCAGGTCTGCGGATCGGGGCTGCGCGCCGTGGCGCTCGGCTTGCAGGCGATCGCCAATGGCGATGCCACGATCGTCGTCGCGGGTGGCCAGGAGTCGATGTCGCTCTCACCCCATGCCCAGACGATGCGCGCGGGCACCAAAATGGGCCCGCTGACCATGGTTGACACCATGGTGCATGATGGCCTGACCGATGCCTTCAACGGCTATCACATGGGCATCACCGCCGAGAACCTGGCCGAGCAATATCAGGTGTCGCGCGACGACCAGGACCGGTTCGCCGTCCGCTCGCAAAATCTGGCCGAAAAGGCGCGCGCGGAAGGCCGCTTCAAGGACGAGATCGCCCCCGTCACCGTCAAGGGGCGCAAGGGCGACACCATAGTCGCCGACGACGAATATATCCGCGCGGGCGTGACGCTGGACAGCGTGTCGGGCGTGCGCCCGGCCTTCAAGAAGGATGGCAGCGTCACCGCCGCCAACGCCTCGGGCCTGAACGACGGTGCCGCCGCCCTGGTGCTGATGCGCCGCGAGGAAGCCGAGACACGGGGTATCCCGGTGCTCGCCACGATCAGGAGCTGGGCGTCGGCGGGCGTCGATCCGTCGGTCATGGGCATCGGCCCCGTCCCCGCCACCCGCCGCGCGCTCGAAAAGGCGGGCTGGACGGTCGAGGATCTGGACCTGATCGAAGCGAACGAGGCCTTTGCCGCGCAGGCGCTGTCGGTGGGCCGCGAACTGGGCTTCGATCCCGACAAGGTCAACGTCAATGGCGGCGCGATCGCGCTGGGCCATCCCATCGGCGCCAGCGGCGCGCGCGTCCTGACCACGCTGATCTATGAGATGCAGAAGCGCGACGCCCGGAAGGGCCTGGCGACGCTGTGCATCGGCGGCGGCATGGGCATCGCCATGTGCGTGGAGCGCTGACCCCGCGACTTCGCGAAAATTACACGGATTGCAATTCTGTTGCAGGGATGTGTCGAACGTGTCACATCTCTGCAACAAGCGGCGATAAAACACGAACACCCCGGTCGCGACGGCTTGTTTTAAGAGGGAAAATTTCTTTCCCTAGGATGAACGGGCAAAAGCCTGGATAATCCTGGGGGTTTACAAGATGAAAATTCGCTACCTTCTCGAAGCATCTGCCTTGGCAGGATCGCTCGCTCTGGCATTTCCAGCCATCGCGCAAACCACGCCCACCACATCAGTCCAGACTGAAGATGGTTCGGCACAAAATGCCGAAGCCCATCCCTCCACCGGGGGCGAAGTCATCGTAACGGGATCGCGCATCCGCCGTCCCAATGATCAGTCCCCCGTGCCGATCAGCACCGTGTCGGCCGCCGAGTTGACCAGCACGTCGCGCATATCGATCGGAGACGTGCTCAATGACCTTCCGCAGTTGCAGAGCACCTTCAGTTCGGCCAATTCGACGCGCTTCCTCGGAACGGCAGGCCTTAACCTGCTCGACCTTCGCGGCCTTGGTCCCGTCCGCACGCTGGTGCTAGTCAACGGCCGGCGGCATGTTGCCTCGGATATTCTCAACAACGCCACCTCGGTCGACGTCAACACGATCCCGACAGATCTGATCGAGGCTGTCGACATCGTGACTGGCGGCAATTCGGCCGTCTATGGGTCGGACGCGCTGGCGGGCGTCGTCAACTTTCGCCTGAAGCAGGATTTCCAAGGGCTACAAGTCCGCGGGCAGGGTGGCGTAAGCCAGCATGGCGACGCAGGCGCCTATTTCATCAGCGCAACGGGTGGTACGAATTTCAACGAAGGTCGCGGCAACATTGCGGTCAACGTTGAATATGCTCGTCAGAACTCGCTCTATGCGTCGCAACGTCGTGCACTGCGTCACAATGATAGCTTCGTCACCGTGGATGCCGACTCGCCGGGTATTGCTCCGGGTCAGACCAACATGAACTATGATGGCAATCCGGACAGCGTATTCTTCCGCGACATACGGTCGGCGACTATTTCCGCGGGTGGCCTGATCGGCTTTGCAAGCCCCAACGGAGCTTGCGGTCGCGATACTCAGCCGAACGCCAACTTCGGCGGAGCAGGCCGACCATTCACCTGCAATTTCCTGTTCCAACCAGGTGGCGCTCTCGCCCAGCAGGTGGGTAGCCGCGTTGGACTTGGACAGACCGTGACGTCTGTCGTCAACGGTACAACGGTGACGTCGGCCAGTTCGGTCCCTACCGGCGCCTATATCGGCGGCAATGGCGACACGCGGCGCGAAGGCATGCTGGTGCAAATCCTGCCTCAGACCGAACGCTACGCCGCCAACCTGATCGCGCACTACGACTTTTCGGACGCGTTCAAGCCCTTCGTTGAGGCCAAATATGTTCGGACGAACACATTTGGCCAGGGCACGTCCGGTCCGGCCTTCTTCACGGGACAAACGCTGGGCCGCTTCAATGGCAACTCCATCTTTTATGAACGCCCCCGACTCGACAACCCGTTCCTGTCCACGGACTCGCGTGCGACCCTGACCACGCAGGCGCTGGCTTTGGCGAATGCTGGCTTCAATCCGACCACGGGCGCAGCCTTCGCCACGCCAGCGGCACAGGCCGCGACGGTCGCCTCGATCAACGATGGCTCCTATCGCTTCGTCATGCGCAAAAATCTGGTGGACCTGGGCGTTCGCAGCGAAGAATCGCGTCGTGATGTCTTCCGTATCGTCGGCGGCTTCCGTGGCGACATCAGCGACCACTTCAATTATGAAGTGGCGGTCAACTATGGCCAGTTCGACGAAAAGACGCGCGTTCTGGGTAATCTGAACGTCCAGCGCATGCTGCTCGCGCTAGATGCCCAACGCGGTCCCAATGGACAGATTGTTTGCGGCTCGCAGATTGCAGGCAACACGGCAGCACGTTCGGACTTTGCTGGCAATCCAGCGGTTCTCGCCGCTGATATTGCTGCCTGCCAACCACTCAACCCGTTCGGTCAGGGTTCGATCTCGCAGGCTGCCCGCAACTATGTCCTCCAGGACACGACATCGGTGGGTCGCATCACGCAGTTTGATACGACGGCGTTCATCTCGGGCGACCTAGGCCAACTCTTCACCCTTCCGGGTGGTGGTTCAGTCGGATTCTCGCTGGGCGGCGAATATCGCCGTGAAACCGCCCGCTACCACCAAGATCCCCTTGTCTCGTCGGGTTACACCTTCTACAATGCGATCGCAGATTTCACGCCGCCGTCGTTCGAAGTGAAAGAAGCTTTCGGCGAAGTTTCCGTACCTCTGCTCCGTGATCTGCCTTTCGCCAAGGAACTGACCCTGTCGGGCGCCGGGCGCGTCTCGGATTACAAGGGCGCTGCTGGCACGGTGTGGACGTACAGCGTCAGCGGTGTGTATTCCCCGATCAGCGACATACGTCTGCGCGCCAATTATTCGCGTGCTGTCCGTGCGCCGAACCTGACCGAACTCTATAACCCACTCGGTCAGAACTTTGCATCCAACTTCAAAGACCCTTGCTCTGCACGCTATATTGCAAGCGGAACGCAATTCCGCGCCGCCAATTGCGCTGCTCAAGGGATCCCGACGAGCTACGACTACAACTATCAGCAATCGCTGGAGATTATGAGCGGTGGCAATACACAGCTCACTGTCGAAAAATCCGATTCCTATACCTATGGCGCACAATTCATACCAAGCTTTGCGCCAGGCCTCTCTCTTTCGATTGACTACTATAACATCAAGGTCAACAACGTTATTACGGCGCCGACGGCGCAGGCTATCGTCAATAGCTGCTATGATACGCCCAGCACGTCCAACCAGTTCTGCGGGCTGTTCAAGCGCGTAGCATCTGGCCAGACCGGCCCGAATGGCGAGGAAGCCTATCGCATTGAAGAAGGATCGCTTCAGCAGGTCCTGTTGAATTATGCCAAGTTGCAGGTGCGTGGCTTGGACGTCGATCTGGCATACCAGCGTCGTTTTGGCGACATGCACCTGACATCGCATATTATCTATACGCATCAGTTCCAGAACGACTCTTTCCTTGATCCGACCCAGCCGGGCTTTGCTAACGCCCGCACTGGTGAGCTTGGATATCCCCGTGATCAGGTCAACTGGAATATCGGCGCAAACTTCACGAATTTCTTCGCGAATGCTCAGATGCGCTACATAACCAAGATGTCCATTGATGAAATCGAGAATATGATCACATTTCAGGGGCGTCCTCCGCAGAATCTTGATGCCTATGACATCCCTTACTACCCGGACGTCTTCTATCTTGATCTGAAATTTGGCGCGAACGTTACACCACGTACGAATTTCTACTTTGGCATGGACAATGTGACCAACCGCATCCCGCCTTTGGGAGCGACCGGTACTGGTGCTGGTTCGGGCATCTACGAGCCTGTGGGCCGCCGTCTATATGCGGGTTTCCAAGCCCGCTTCTGACCAAGTCAGAACATTTGACCTGGATAGGGCCGGTGGTCTCCACCGGCCCTTTTCGTTAAGGATCCTGGAAAATCGACGCCAGATTCAATGAATCCACTGGCCTTGTCCGAGCATCTCCAAGCATATGGGCGTTCAGCGGAAGCCGTCATGACCATGCCGCGTGCAGCGGCGCTCCTGACGCCACCCCGTTGTGCTGTCTCGAACTATGACGCTTGATGCCCCCTTGTCGGAGCCGCACGCAATGCTTTGGTGCGCACTCGCAGAGGCAGGCACAGCGAAACTGCGACGATCGAAATAGCCCTGACGGCAAATGGCATCGGCGGGCCAGGACTGGCGGAGGCTTGCACCTGTTGCGCGACAAGCCTCGCCGGTCGCTGCGACGCGATCCGTTCTGCGCCTGATTAATTTCATAGCGATGGACGACAATGGCAATCCGACCGGACCAATTGAGCGCCAATGCCTCGCCGAGCATGATGTGATGGTCCGTATCCCACATTTTTTGTCAGATACGAAATTCGATCATGCCGCCCCGTCGGGAACGCCCAGAGTTCGTCATGCGGCCCCGCCGGTCATTCGGAGCACGAAATGGATCGCCACGCGCTGAATCTGTGAAAGAAGCTTCAGTGTCTGGAACGGACCCGAATGAGCTACTCGACGGACTGCCGCCCGAACCGCTGCCCCAGGCCGGTCAGCAATTCATATTGCGACACGCCGGACACGGCCGAAGCCGCGGCCAGGTCATAATCCATCGCCAGCCAGTCGCCCTCCGCCAGATCGGGACGGGCGCTGACATCGATGGCGACCATGTCCATCGACACGCGCCCCAGCACGGGCAAACGCACGCCGTCCGCCGCCCGCGCCGCGCCGCGGCCGGAGAGCGCCCGGCGATAGCCATCGGCATAGCCAAGATTCAGGGTCGCCACTTCGGTATCGACGGGCGCGGTCCAGGTCGCGTTGTAGCCGACCGTCTCCCCGGCGGGCACCCGCCGCCGCTGGAGGATCTGCGCCTCGGGATAGGCCACCTGCCGCAACAGCCCGGCCATGTCGGCGCGCGGCACGCCGCCATACAATGCCAGCCCCGGCCGGGTCAGGTCGAAATGATAGTCGGCCCCAAGCGCGATCCCGGCCGAATTGGCCAGGCTCATCCGCCGCGCGACGACACGCCCGGCCAAGCTGGCAAAGGCCGCCTGCTGCCGCGCGTTCATCGGCACATCCTCGTCGGCGCAGGCCAGGTGGCTGAGCAACGTCTCCACCGCCAGGCCATCGAGCAGCCCCTCGCGCACCGCCTCGACCGAGACGCCCAGCCGGTTCATGCCAGTGTCGACCATCACGTCGCACGCCCCCCCGCCACTCTCGCGCCAGCGGGCGACCTGTTCGGCGGTGCCCAGCACCGGTCGCGCGATCCCCGCCCGCGCGACGGCCACATCCTCGGCGCGCAGGCCGTGCAGCACCGAGACGGTCAGCCCCAGCGGCGCCAGCGCGACCGCCTCTGCCCAATTGGAGACGAAGAAATCGCGGCACCCCGCCAGGGCCAAGGTCCGCGCCACCAGGACCGCGCCCAGACCATAGCCATTGGCCTTCACCGCCGCCCCGCACGCCGCTGCGCCACTCAGCCGATCGAGCGCCTGCCAATTGGCGGTCAGCGCGTCGCGATCGACACGCAGGCGGAGCGGAGCAGCTATTTCCATCACGCACGGGGCTTTAGGCCGCGTTGCCGGATGGGAAAAGGCGGCTTCGGCATTTCCCGGCGCGATGCACCCGGGATATGGGCCGGGGCGTAGCCTTTACCGAAGCGTGCGGATGATGGCCGAAAAGTCGACCGGAGGCTGCCCCTGGCCGACGAACGCGGCATAGAGTTCGGCCGCCCGTTCGCCCATCGGCGTGGTCGCGCCGGCATCGCGCGCCGCCGCCATCGCCAGCTGCAGGTCCTTCAGCATCAGCGCCGCCGCAAAGCCACCCTGATAGTCATGATCGGCGGGCGTCTCCGGTCCGACACCAGGAACCGGGCAATATTTGGTCATCGACCAGCTCTGGCCCGACGAGACCGAGGCGATGTCGAAGAAGGTCTGCGCTTCCAGCCCCAGCTTCTCGGCCAGCACGAACGCCTCGCAGGTCGCGATCATCGTCGCGCCGAGCAGCATGTTGTTGCAGATCTTGGCCGCCTGGCCCGCGCCATTGCCACCGGCAGGGATTACCGCCTGCCCCATCGCCGAGAGGAAGGGCTCGGCACGGTCGAACGCCTCCTTCAGGCCGCCGACCATGAAGGTCAGCGTCCCCGCCTTCGCCGCCGCGATCCCGCCCGAGACGGGGGCGTCGACCGCCAGCATCCCCTTGGCGCGCGCGGCCTCGGCCACCCGGCGCGCGGTGGCGACATCGATGGTCGAACAGTCGATCAGGATGGCGGAGAGCGGCGCGGCGGCGAACACCGCATCGGCATAGACGCGCTCGACATGGGTTCCGGCGGGCAGCATCGTCACCACCGCCTCCACCCCGTCCATCGCCGCCAGCGCGCTGTCGACGGGCAGGCACCCGGCCGCTTCCGCCGCTGCCAACGCCTCCGCCGACAGGTCGAAGGCGCGGACGTCATGCCCCGCCTTCGCCAGATTGGCGGCCATCCCGCCGCCCATATTGCCCAGGCCGATAAAGGCGATCCGCGCCATCCTGTCTCTCCTTCGATCCTTATCCGCGAGCCCGGCTTATCGCCCGGTCCAGCGGGGGGCGCGCTTCTCGACGAAAGCCGCCATGCCTTCCTTCTGGTCGGCCGAGCCGAACAGGCCGTGGAACAGCCGCCGCTCGAACTGCACGCCCTGCGCCAGCCCCATGTCGAAGGCGGCGTTGACCATCTCCTTGTTCGCACGCACGGCGAGCGGCGCCATGCCCGCGATGGTCGCGGCGGTCTTCATCGCCTCCTCGACCAGATCGGCCGCGGGCACGATGCGCGCGACCAGCCCGGCGCGCTCGGCCTCCTCGGCATCCATCATCCGGCCGGTCAGGCACATCTCCATCGCCTTGGCCTTGCCGACTGCATGGGCGAGCCGCTGCGAGCCCCCCATGCCCGGCGTCACGCCCAGCTTGATTTCGGGCTGGCCGAACTTGGCGGTGTCGGCGGCGAGGATGAAGTCGCACATCATCGCCAGTTCGCACCCGCCGCCCAGCGCATAGCCCGCGACCGCCGCGACGATCGGCTTGCGGGTGCGGGTGAAGTCGTCCCAGCCCGCGAAATGGTTCGCGCCGTACATGGCGGCGAAGTCCATCTCCTGCATTTCCTTGATGTCCGCGCCCGCCGCAAAGGCCTTGGCCGAGCCGGTGAGGACGGCGCAACGCTGATCCGGGTCGGCGTCATAGGCGCGGATCACGTCGAGCAATTCGGCCAGCAACTCGGCATTGAGCGCGTTCAGCGCCTGCGGCCGGTTGAGCGTCACCAGCGTCACCGCCTCGCGGCGCTCGACGATCAGGGTGTTATAGTCGGTCATGCTCGTCCTCCTCAGCGGTCATCGGGGGTCCAGGCCTGCCCCTCGGGAAGGGCGGCGAAGATATGGTCGATCATCGTGTCGGTGACGCCGTCGGGCGTGGCGGGGTTCCAGCGCGGCGCATTATCCTTTTCGACGATCAGCGCACGGACGCCCTCGATAAAGTCGGGGCGCTGCACCACATGCGCCGCCACGCCATATTCGCGCGCCATCTCGTCGGCGAAGTCGGTGGTCAGCGCGCCTTCGCGCAGCAGGCGAAGCGACACCTTGCACGCTTGCGGCGATTTGGCGCGCAACACGCCCCGTTGCCGCGCCGCCCATTCGCCGCCATCCGCCTCCAGCGCGGCGAGGATCTCTTCCAGCGTGTCGGCGGCGAACAGCCGGTCGATATCGGCGGCATGGGCCATGATCGCAGCCTCGGGCGCCGGGGTGGCGAGGCCGTCGAGCGTCGCGGCGATCTCCTGCGGCGCGGCGAGGATCGCGGCCTTGGCCTCGCCCAGCGCGGATGCGGGCAGATAATGGGTGGCGAGGTCCAGCGCCCGTGCCTCCGCCCCGTCGAGCCGATGCCCGGTCAGTGCGAGGAACACCCCCATCCGCCCCGGCAGCCGCGACAGATACCAGCCGCCGCCGACATCGGGGAACAGGCCGATTCCCGTCTCGGGCATGGCGAGCCGGGTATTCTCGGTCGCGATCCGGTAGCGCGCGGGGGCGGCGATACCGACGCCGCCGCCCATGGTGATGCCGTCCATGACCGCGACGATCGGCTTGGCATAGGTGAACAGCCGATGGTTCATCCGGTATTCGGCGCGAAAGAAGGCGCGTGCCGCCTCGCCATCACCCGCGCCGCTTTCGGCCAGCAGGCGGATGTCGCCGCCCGCGCAGAAGCCGCGCCCCTCGGCATGGTCGATCAGGATCGCCTCGACCGACAGATCGGCGCGCCAGTCCTCCAGCGCGGCGAGCACGCCCTCGCACATATCGCGGGTCAGCGCGTGAATCGCCTTGGGCCGGTTGAGTCGCAGCCGCCCGACCGGGCCTTCGCGAGTGACGATCAGGTCTTGGGTCATCGCCTCTACCTTACTCTCTTCTTCCACCCCGGCGAAGGCCGGGGCCCGGATGCGGTGCAATGCGTGGCGCGCCATCGGCCGGTTGGCAACCGGACCCTGGCTTCCGCCGGGATGGTCGCGGCATTTTAGGGCGGGGCTTAGTCCTTCAACAAATCCCGCCCGACGATCATCCGCATCACCTGATTCGTGCCCTCCAGGATCGAATGCACCCGCAGGTCGCGCCAGAAGCGCTCGATCGGATAATCCATCAGATAGCCATAGCCGCCATGGAGTTGCAGCGCCCGGTCGACCACCGACGATCCGGTATCGGTCGCCAGCCGCTTGGCCATCGCGGCAAAGCGCGTCCTGTCGGGAGCCCCCGCCGTCACCTTGGCGGCGGCGAGGTAGAGTAGCGCACGCGCCGCCTCCAGTTCGGTTGCCATGTCGGCCAGCGTGAACTGGGTATTCTGGAACTCGGCGATCGCCTTGCCGAACTGGCGGCGGTCCTTCACATACGCGACCGCCTCGTCCAGACAGCGTTGCGCACCGCCCAGCGAGCAGGCGCCGATGTTCAGCCGCCCACCGTCCAGCCCCATCATCGCGATGCGGAACCCCTCGCCCTCCGCGCCCAGGCGGTTGGCGGCGGGCACGCGCACATTATCGAACGTCACCTGCCGCGTCGGCTGCGAATGCCAGCCCAGCTTGCGCTCGTTCGTGCCGAACGAGACGCCGGGCATGTCCTTGTCGATCACCAGACAGGAAATGCCCTTCGGCCCCTCCTCGCCGGTGCGGACCATGGTGACATAGACCTCGTTCTCGCCGCCGCCCGAGATGAACTGCTTGGAGCCGGAGACGACATAATCGTCGCCGTCGCGCACCGCGCGAGTCTTGAGCGCCGCCGCGTCCGACCCGGACCCCGGCTCGGTCAGGCAATAGCTCGCCATCCGTTCCATGGTGACGAGGGTGGGCAGATAGCGGCCCCTCACATCCGCATCGCCGAAGCGGTCGATCATCCACGACGCCATATTGTGGATCGAGATGAACGCCGAGGTGGAGGGGCAGCCATAGGCCATCGCCTCCATGATGAGCGCCGCCTCCAGCCGCCCGAGCGCGATCCCGCCCGATTCCTCGGAGACATAGATGGCGGCAAAGCCCAGTTCCGCCGCCGCCTTGATCGTGTCGCGCGGGAAGATGTGCTTCTCGTCCCACTCGGCGGCGAAGGGGGTGATGCGGTCGGCGGTGAAGCGGCGCGCCAGGTCCTGGATCTCGCGCTGTTCGTCGGTCAGGTCGAATTGGGTCATGTCTCTCTCGATCAGCCCATGGTCGGGATGACGAAGGCGCTGTTGGAATTTGGGCCGCCATCGGGCGCGCCGTCGGGCCAGCGTTGCGTCACGGTCTTCACCTTGGTCCAGAAGCGGACGCCCTCCATGCCGTGCTGGTTGACGTCGCCGAACGCCGAGCGCTTCCAGCCGCCGAAGCTGTGATACGCCACCGGCACCGGGATCGGCACGTTGATGCCGACCATGCCCACCTCGACCCTTGCGGCGAATTCGCGCGCGGCATGGCCGTTGCGGGTGAAGATGGCGACGCCGTTGCCGTACTGATGCTCGCTGGGCAGCCGCACCGCCGTCTCGAAATCCGGCGCGCGGACGATCTGGAGGACGGGACCGAAGATTTCCTCGCGATAGCTTTGCATCGTCGGTGTCACCCGGTCGAACAGCGACGGGCCGATGAAGAAGCCTTGCTCATGGCCTTGCAGCGTGAAGCCGCGTCCGTCGACGACCAGTTCGGCCCCCTCGTCGACGCCGGTCTGGATCCAGTCCTCGACCCGCTTCCTGTACGCGGCATTCACGACCGGGCCATAATGCGCCTCCGCATCGGTGGAGACGCCGACCCGCAGCGCGTCGATCGCGGGGATCAGCTTTTCGCGCAGGGCATCGGCGGTCTTGTCGCCCACCGGCACCACCACGGGCAACGCCATGCACCGCTCGCCCGCCGAGCCGAAGGCCGCGCCCGACAGGTCGGCGACCACCTGGTCCAGATCGGCGTCGGGCATGACGATGCCGTGGTTCTTCGCGCCGCCCATCGCCTGGACGCGCTTGCCCGCCTCGACCCCGCGTCGATAGACATAATGGGCGATGTCGCTGGAGCCGACGAAGCTGACCGCGCCGATCGCGGGATGGTCGAGGATCGCGTCGACCATCGCCTTGTCCCCGTGCACGACCTGAAGGATGCCCTCCGGCAGTCCGGCCTCGCGCATCAGTTCGGCAAGGCGCACCGGCACCGAGGGGTCACGCTCGGAGGGTTTCAGGATGAAGGCGTTGCCGCACGCGATGGCGACGCCGAACATCCACATCGGGATCATCGCGGGGAAATTGAACGGGGTGATGCCCGCCCCGATACCGATCGGCTGGCGCATCGAATAGACGTCGATGCCCGGCCCGGCTCCCTGGGTATATTCGCCCTTGAGCGCGTGGGGGATGCCGCAGGCGAATTCGATCACCTCCAGCCCGCGCTGGATGTCGCCCTTGGCGTCGGCAATCACCTTGCCATGTTCGGACGAAAGCAGATGCGCCAGCGCGTCCATATTCTGCTCGACCAGTTCCTTGAACCGGAACAGCACGCGCGCGCGGCGTTGCGGATTGGTCGCGGCCCAGCCGGGCTGCGCGGCGCGCGCGGCGGCGACGGCGCGATCGAGCAGCGTGGCATCGCCAAGCGGCACATGTGCCTGAACCTGCCCGCTATTGGGGTCGAAGACATCACCCTGACGGGCCGAAGGGGCGTTGGTCGCGGCGGCTCCACCGGCGACCACATGGTCGATCACACGCATAGGCTCTCCTGTCGCGGGTCTGACGCCCGACTCTTCGCCTTGTAATTATATTGCTCGCGCGTGAAATCCAAGCGGGGTACGCAGAAAAGACGGCGAAGGCCCCCGATCCGGCGTCGGATGCCGGGCATCAGTCGATGAAGACGGCGACCACCGATGCCGCCAGCGCCGCCGCCACCGCGCCCCACAACGCCGCCATGCCCCAGATCGGGAACAGCCACGCCCCCATCGTCGCGCCGGAGACGAACCCCGCCCAGAGCATCAGATAGGGAATCCAGGCCCAGCGGGCGCGCCCGGCAATCATCCGCGCCATATGCTGGCCGATCTTGACCAGGGTTCCGGT
Organism: Facivitalis istanbulensis; assembly: GCF_040560405.1. NCBI lineage: Bacteria > Pseudomonadati > Pseudomonadota > Alphaproteobacteria > Sphingomonadales > Sphingomonadaceae > Facivitalis > Facivitalis istanbulensis. The sequence continues at coordinate 78,997 of NZ_JAVSCQ010000003.1, read as the reverse complement.
CATATAGGTCACGCCGATGCTGACCTCGCCATCGCGCTCGAACGTCGCATTGGCCACGCCCATCGCGACCACCATGGCCAGCGCGGCATAGGAATGCGACCCGTCCCCCGCCACGGCGATGGCCAGCAACGCGGCGACCACCGCCTGCAACACGCTCTGCCCCCAACGCGGCCAGCGCAACCGGATCAGCGTTCCGGCCATCACGCCGACGACGAACAGCCCCAGCAGCGCGGCCAGCATCGACGCCCGCTGAGTCGCGCTGTCCCCGCCGATCAGATGCACCGCCAGCATCGTCCCGTTGCCGCTCATGAACGACACGAAATAGCCGCCAAGCCGCTGAAACCCGATCGCGTCCACATAACCGGCCAGCATCGCCAGACCGATGGCCAGCGGCCAGGCGCGTCTATCGGATCGTATCATGCGACGGATTTAGGCCAATCATCATCGCCGGAGCAATGGAATGGAAAAGTTTTGGTGCGACACCGGATCGGCGGTCAGGACGATGCGTTGGCATCATCGTAACGAGGGGATGGCAATGGCCGGCGCGCTGGTGGAGATTTGGCTGATGATATCCGCCGTGTCTTCGCTTGCCATCCTCTGCATCGCGCTGAGCCATAGCGACTGGCGCTTCGACCGCCGGATACGGCCGCACCGTCCGCGAACGGGTTCGCTCAAACGGCGACAGACAAGGCCTGCCCCGCCGCGCGTACTGGATCACGTGCGTTCGTAACGGGAGCGTCCACGACGGGCACTGGCCATCCGGCCAGCACTCGTCCATCATCATCAGAAGATCTGGCGCAGACGATCGAACAAACCGGAGGGGCGATCGCGCATCGCCTGATACCGGGCACTGTCGTCGTTGAAACGCCGATAGAGTGCATCGAGCCGCTCTTCACGCGGCAAATCCGAAATACGCTGCGGTATATGACTGGCCATGATACTCTCCTTCCCTGCCTCAGTCTGTTGAGCCGTTGTATTTAAACGACGAATGGTGAATATTGTTCCAACAGCGAGATGATCGGGGTGCCGTCGCCTTCCGCACGGTGGTGTCCCATGCTGGGGCGGCGCGGCGCGAGGTGGCCTGCGCCCGCGCCTTTCATGAACGTCTCGTAAGGTTCCTGTAAGGCATCTGTTAGCCCCGCCCCCCTAACGCCGGGCAGGATCTCCGACCTTCGCGCCGAAAGAAGCCGATGCACGCCAACCCTGCCGACGAAACGCTTCCCGAAACCCGCCGCCTCTCGTCCGGTCAGCAATGGCGTTGGCTGGGGATCGCCGCCGCCGTGCTGGTCGGCGTGCTGATCCTGATCAGCGTCGTCGGCAAGCTGACGCACAAGGAGGAAACGCCACCGGCCCCGCCGCCGCCGGGCACGCTGCGGCTGTCGAAGGACCAGCTGGCCGCGATGCCGACGATGCAGGTCGGGCTGGGCGCGTCGGGAGACCAGACGATGGCGACCGGCGCGATCACCGTCGACGCCACGCGCTCGACGCCGGTGCTGATGCCCTTTGCGGGCCAGGTCGTGCGCCTGCTCGCCGATGCGGGCCAGGTCGTGCGCCAGGGCCAGCCGCTGCTGCTCATCAAGACGACCGACTTCGTCGATGCGCGCTCGGGGCTGTTCTCGGCACGCGCGGCGTATCAGAATGCGCAGGCGCAACTCCTCGCGGCGCAGCGCAACGCCGACCGCCAGCAGCAGATCTATGAGACGGCGGGCGGCGCGCTGAAGGATTATCAGCAGGCCAAGGCCGACCTGGCCGCCGCGCAGGCCAGCGCGCGCACCGCCGCCGCCGCCCTGGGCGCCGCGCGCGACAAGCTCGCCATCCTCGGCAAGTCGCAGGGCGAGATCAGCCGCATGGAGAATGCCGGCGCGCTTTCCGGCATCCACGACATCACCACGCTCTACGCGCCGATCGGCGGCGTCATCGCGTCGCGCGACGTGGCCGCGGGGCAATATGTGTCGCAGGGCGGCGACAAGCCGGTGATGACGATCACCGATCCGTCGCGCGTCTGGCTGGTCGCCCAGGTGGCCGAAAGCGATGCGCAGAATGTCCGCGTCGGCGATCCGGTCGAGGTGACGACGCCCGCGCTGCCCGGCCGGGTCTTCCACGCCACCATCGACCTGGTCGGTGCCGCGCTCGACCCGCAGACCCACCGCCTGCCGGTGCGCGCGTCGATCCCCAACCCCGACAAGGCGCTCAAGCCCCAGATGTTCGCCAGCTTCGCGATCCAGCATCGGAATGCGGGCCAGGCGATCCGCGTCCCCGCCGCCGCCGTGATCCATGAGGGCGATACCGCGCGCGTCTGGATCATGCGGCCCGACGGCCTGCTCGTCGCGCGCGATGTAAAGACCGGCGACTCCGCGAACGGCCTCGTCACCATCACCGCCGGCCTGAAACCGGGCGAGAAGATCGTCACCTCGGGCGCGCTGTTCGTGAACGAAGCGGGGCTGGGCGAATAATGAACCGCATCGTCGACTTCGCGCTGCGTCAGCGATTGCTGATCGTCGGCCTGTTCATCTCCATGATCGTGGCCGGGGTCATCGGCTTCATCAACCTCAACATCGAAGCCTATCCCGACCCCGTGCCGCCGATGGTCGAGGTGATTACCCAGACCCAGGGCCTGTCGGCCGAGGAGATGGAGCGCAACGTCACCATCCCGATCGAGGTCCAGATGGCGGGCATCCCGCATCTCACCGCGATCCGCGCGATCAGCCTGTTCGGCCTGTCCGACATCAAGATCCAGTTCACCTACGACTATACCAACGAACAGGCGCGCCAGCAGGTCATCAACCGCCTGTCGCAATTGCCCGCCCTGGCCGGCGGCGCGCAGCCAACGCTGTCGCCGACCTCGCCGGTGGGCGAGATCTATCGCTATCGCATCGCCGCGCCCAAGGGCTATTCGGTGATGGACCTGAAGACGTTGCAGGACTGGGTGCTGCAACGCCGGTTCAAGCGGATCCCGGGCGTGATCGACGTCACCGGATGGGGCGGCAAGCTGCGCGCCTATGACGTGGTGATCGACCAGAACCGGCTGAACGCGCATGGCGTGACCGTCGCGCAGGTGCTGGCGGCGCTGTCCAAGAGCGACGGCAATGTCGGCGGCCAGACGATCAACTTCGGCGAACAGGCCGCGATCGTGCGCGGCATCGGCCTGATCCAGTCGCCCGACGCGATCCAGAACGTGTTGGTCGGCCAGGCCGGTGGTACGCCCGTGCTCGTCAAGGACGTGGCCACCGTCAAGATCGGCAATGCGCCGCGCATGGGCATCGCCGGATATAACAACGACGACGACATCGTGCAGGGCATCGTCCTGATGCAGCGCGGCGCCCAGTCGATGCCGACGATCAAGGCCGTGCAGGCCGAGGTCGCCAACATCAACAATTCGGGCGTCCTGCCCCCGGGCGTTCATCTGGAGCGGATCTACGACCGCTCGGACCTCATCAACCTGACGATCCACACCGTCATGGAAAACATGGTGGTGGGCATCATCCTGATCTTCGCGCTGCAATGGCTGTTCCTCGGCAATCTGCGCTCGGCGATCATCGTGGCGGCGACCATCCCGTTCGCGCTGGCCTTCGCGATCCTGATCCTGGTGTTGCAGGGGGAGAGCGCGAACCTGCTCTCGGTCGGCGCGCTCGACTTCGGCCTGGTCGTCGACGCCTGCGTCATCATGGTGGAAAATATCTTCCGCCACATGGTCGAGCGTTCGGCGGCAGTCGAAAACGGCAAGGGCCATTACACCATGGCGAGCCGCTTCGGCGCGGTGCTGGGCGCGTCCAGCGAGGTCAGCCGCGGCATCTTCTTCGCCGCCGCGATCATCATCGCCAGCTTCCTGCCGCTGTTCACCCTGACCGGGGTGGAGGGGCATATCTTCGGCCCGATGGCCAAGACCTATGCCTATGCGATCAGCGGCGGCCTGCTCGCGACCTTCACCGTCGCGCCGGTGCTGTCCACCCTGCTGCTGCCGGACAAGCTGGCCGAGACCGAGACGTTCATCGTCGGCAAGCTCCGTCGCGTCTATGAACCCGCCGCCTCCTTCGCGCTGCGCAACCGGATCGTGACCATCGGCGGCGCGGTGCTGATGATGGGTCTCGCCTTTGTCGGCGTGCGGTCGCTGGGCATCGAGTTCCTGCCGCACCTCGAAGAAGGCAATATGTACATCCGCGCCACCCTCCCCTCCTCGATCAGCCTGGAGGCGGGCGAGAAGGTCACCAACGAGGTGCGCAAGATCATCGCCAGCTATCCGGAAACCACCGCGGTCCTGTCCGCGCATGGCCGCCCGGACGACGGCACCGACGCGACCGGCTTCTTCAATGTCGAGTTCTTCGTGCCGCTGAAGCCGTTCGGCACCTGGCCGTCGGGCATGACCAAGGAAAAGCTGATCGACGAACTGTCGAGCCGGCTGGCCAAGAAATATCCCGGCGTCGACTTCTCCTTCTCACAGATCATCGAGGACAATGTCGAGGAGGCCGCCTCGGGCGTGAAGGGCGCCAATTCGATCAAGCTGTTCGGCCCCGACCTCGTCACGCTGGAAAAACTGGCCAACCAGATCAAGGCGCAGATGGCCAAGGTGAAGGGCATCGAGGATCTCGGCGTGTTCGAGATCCTGGGCCAGCCGACCGTGCGGATCGACGTCGATCGCGCCAAGGCCGCCCGCTATGGTCTGACGCCGGACGACATCAATTCGACTGTCGCCGCCGCGATCGGTGGCCAGTCGCCCGCCGACCTGTACGAACCCGGCACCGACCGCCACTTCCCGATCATCGTGCGGTTGCAACCGACCCAGCGCGACTCGCTGGAATCGGTGCGCAACATCACGATCGGCGCGCCCGGCCCCGACGGCAACGGCACGATCCAGGTGCCGCTGTCCGAGGTCGCCAGCGTCAAGCTGACCAGCGGCGCGTCGTTCATCTATCGTGAGCATCAGGAACGCTATATCCCGATCAAATTCTCGGTGCGCGGCCGCGATCTGGGCGGCGCGGTCGAGGAAGCGCGCGCGCGGATCACCCAGAATGTCCACCTGCCGCCGGGCTATCACCTGGAATGGGCGGGCGAGCTGGACAATCTGAAGAACGCCATCGCCCGGCTGGAGATCGTGGTGCCGATCAGCCTGGTCCTGATCCTGCTGCTGCTCTATGCCAATTTCGGGTCGCTGCGGGACAGCCTGCTCGCCTTCTCCGCCATCCCGATGGCGATCATCGGCGGCGTGCTGGCGCTGGCGCTGACCGGGACGGCGTTCAGCATCTCGGCGGCGATCGGCTTCGTGGCCTTGTTCGGCATCGCGGTGATGGACGGGATTCTGGTCGTCACCACCTTCAACAACGCCATCGACGAAGGCGCCCCGCGAGAAAATGCGCTGGCCACCACCGTCAAGAACAGCCTGCGCCCCGTGGTCATGACCTGCCTGGTCGCCGCCATCGGCCTGCTGCCCGCCGCGCTGTCGCACGGCATCGGCAGCCAGGTGCAAAAGCCCCTCGCGCTGGTCGTGGTCGGCGGCATGACGCTGGCCCCGGTGCTGATCCTGCTGGTCCTGCCGGTGCTGATCGGCCGCTATTCGATCCGCGTGCCGCTGTCGCAGCGCAAGAAGAAGCACGCCCCGATGGTCGACGACCACACCGACTCTGATCCCTCTGAAACCGGGGTTCCGGCATGACGCGTTTCCTGACCCTGCCGCTCCTGGCGTGCGTCTCCGCCGGCCTGTCCGGTTGCGCGGTCGGCCCGCACGATCTGGACGCGCATGCCAGCCTGCCGCCCCTATCCGCCGCCCCGGTGATCGCCCCGGCCAGCGGCCCGGCGCAGAGTGTTTCGGCGACGGTCGCGCCAGAATGGTGGCACGCCTTCGGCAATACGCAGGTCGACGCGCTCGTCACCGAGGCCCTCGCCCACAATAATGACGTGGCAGCGGCCGAGGCCTCGCTGCGGCAGGCGCGCGAACAGGCGCTGGCGACCAAGGGCTCGCTGCTGTTCCCGCAGGGCGGGCTGAGCTACAATGCGCAGCGGACCCGCGTGTCCAACGCGCTGTCCCCCGCGGTCGCCAACCAGAACCAGCAACTCTACACGCTGCACACCGCGCAGGTCAGCATTTCCTATAATGTCGACACGTTCGGCGGCAATCGCGCGCAGGTCCGTTCGGCGAAGGCGCAGGCGGCGATGGCACGGCATCAACTGGATGCCGCGCGCATGACGATCGCGGCCAATCTGGTCACCGCGCTGATCGAACGCGCCAGCCTGGCCGAGCAGGTCGCGGCGGCGAAGACCGCCATCGCGGTCAACCGCGACATCCTGTCCGCGCTGCAACAGCGGCAGAGGCTGGGCGCGGTCGGCGCGGCGGACGTCGCGACCCAGCAGGCCGCGCTGGCCACCGCCGAAGGCGCGCTGCCGCCGCTGGTCCGGGCCGAGGCGGCACAGCGCACGATCATCGCGACCCTGCTCGGCCGGGCACCGGGCAGCGAACTGCCCGCCTTGCCCGAACTGGCGCAGATGACCCTGCCGACCGCGCTGCCGGCCATCATTCCGTCGGAGCTGGTCCATCGCCGGCCCGACGTGCTGGCGGCCGAGGCGCAGTTGCAGGGCGCGGGCGCGGATGTCGGCGCGGCGATCGCGGCCCGCCTGCCCAGCATCCAGCTGTCCGCCAATGCCGGCGGCACGGCGCAGGATTTCGGCAACATGTTCAAGAGCGGCAACCCCTTCTGGGCGCTGCTCGGCGGGATCACCCAGCCGCTTTTCCACGCCAATGCGCTGCGCCACCAGCAAAAGGCGGCGGAAGCGGCGCTGGAGGGCGCCAAGGCGCAATATCGCAGCGCGGTGTTGCAGGCCTTTGGCGACGTCGCCGACTCGCTGACCGGCCTGTCGACCGATGCGCAGGCGCTGGAGGCCGCGCAGCGCGCCAGCAATGCGGCGGGCCAGGCGCTGACCTTTGCCCGGCGGCAACTGGCGCTGGGCGATGTCGGTACGTTGCAACTGCTCAACGCGACGGCCACCGATGCACAGGCGCGCGCGCAGATGATCCAGGCCAGGGCAGCCCGGATGACCGATACGGTCGCGCTGTTCCAGGCCGCTGGCGGGCCGGTCGCCCGCGACTGATCCCCCGGTCGGGCGGGGTGATCGCGCATCGACCCCGCCCGATGGCAGGCCCTGGGATGGCCGATTCCCACAGGCTTGGGCCCGGGCCATGGCCAGCGCGACTAGGCCTTTGGTACAGGTGGCGATGACGCAGAATTGGGCGCATCTTTCCGTCACAGGGTGCGAGTCGATCGCAAAAACCCCTGATGAAGGAGAGGCATCCCATGTTGCAGCAGGCCATCGAGCAGCTGAAGGGCGACGTCGCAATCCGCCCGAAATATGACAATTTCATCGGCGGCGACTGGGTCGCCCCCGTGCGCGGCCAGTATTTCGACAATCCCTCCCCCGTCACCGGCAGGACGATCTGCCAGGTCGCGCGCGGCACCGCCGAGGATATCGAACTGGCGCTGGACGCCGCGCACAAGGCCAGGGACGCCTGGGCCCGCACCTCGCCCATGGAGCGCAGCCGCGTCCTGTTGAAGATCGCCGACCGGATGGAATCGAAGCTCGATCTGCTCGCGCTGGTCGAGACGATCGACAACGGCAAGCCGATCCGCGAGACGACCGCCGCCGACCTGCCGCTGGCGATCGACCATTTCCGCTATTTCGCCGGCTGCCTGCGCGCGCAGGAAGGATCGATCGCCGAGATCGACCATGACACGGTCGCCTATCATTTCCACGAGCCGCTGGGCGTCGTCGGACAGATCATTCCGTGGAACTTCCCGCTGTTGATGGCGGTATGGAAGCTCGCACCCGCGCTGGCGGCGGGCAATTGCGTGGTGCTGAAGCCCGCCGAACAGACGCCGATGTCGATCATGGTGCTGATGGAGATCATCGGCGACCTGCTGCCTGCGGGCGTGCTGAACGTCGTCAACGGCTTTGGCGTGGAAGCGGGCAAGCCGCTGGCGCAGAACAAGCGCATCGCCAAGATCGCCTTTACCGGCGAGACGACCACCGGCCGCCTCATCATGCAATATGCGACCGAGAATCTGATCCCGATCACGCTGGAACTGGGCGGCAAGAGCCCCAACATCTTCTTCGCCGACGTCATGCAGGAGGATGACGAGTTCTTCGACAAGGCGCTGGAAGGGTTCGCGATGTTCGCGCTCAACCAGGGCGAGGTCTGCACCTGCCCCAGCCGCGCGCTGGTCCAGGAAAGCATCTATGACCGCTTCATCGAACGCGCGGTCGCCCGCGTGCAGAAGATCAGGCAGGGTAACCCGCTCGATCCCGCGACGATGATCGGGGCGCAGGCCTCCAACGACCAGCTCGAAAAAATCCTGTCGTACATCGACATCGGCAAGGACGAGGGTGCCCGGCTGCTGACCGGCGGCGCGCGCGCGCAGCTCGGCGGGGAACTGGACGGCGGCTATTATGTCACGCCGACCATCCTGGAAGGGCATAACAGGATGCGCGTCTTCCAGGAGGAGATTTTCGGCCCCGTGCTGGCGGTGACGACCTTCAAGGACGAGGCGGATGCGCTCGCCCAGGCGAACGACACGCTCTACGGCCTGGGCGCGGGCGTCTGGTCGCGCAACGGCACGACCGCCTATCGCATGGGTCGCGGCATCCAGGCCGGGCGCGTCTGGACCAATTGCTATCACACCTACCCGGCCCATGCCGCGTTCGGCGGCTACAAACAGTCGGGCATCGGGCGCGAGACGCACAAGATGATGCTCGACCATTATCAGCAGACCAAGAATCTGCTGGTCAGCTACAGCCCGAAGGCTTTGGGCTTCTTCTGATCCCCGAACCCGTCGGCGGCGGCCCTGTATCAGGGGCCGCCGCCATGCCTTGCGAGGGGAGATTCCGCATGACACCGCCACCCCGCGTCCTGGCGACGCCGGCCGCGCTGGCCATGATCGCCCGCCTGGCCGAACGCCATGGCCCGCTGATGTTCCATCAATCGGGCGGCTGCTGCGACGGCTCGGCCCCCATGTGCTATCCGGCGGGCGAGTTCCGGGTCGGGGCCCAGGACATATTACTGGGGATGATCGCGCAGGACGTGCCGGTATGGATCGGGGCGGCGCAGTTCGCCTATTGGCGCCACACGCAGGTGACCATCGACGTCGTGCCGGGACGCGGCGCGGGCTTCTCGCTCGAAGGGCCGGAGGGCGTCCGCTTCATCGTGCGCAGCCGGGTGTTCAGCGACGCGGAAGTCGACGCGCTCGATGCGGCGGGCGAGCCGCCACGCGGCGGATGACGGATCGCACGGACGGTGGCACAATCCCGATCATGAAGGCCGGTCCCTCCCCGTCATCGTCCGCGATCCGCGCCGCTTCCTGCGATCTGGACGATCCGGTCGCGGCGGTCCGCGCGGTCTTCGCCGACCTCGATCCGCCCAGCCTGACCGGCGTGATGCTGTTCTGCTCCAGCCGCTACGACCTCGATCGGCTGGCCGAGACGATCGCGGCGTGCAGCGAAGGCCTGACCGTGATCGGCTGCACCTCGTCGGGCGAAATCGCCCCGCAGGGGCTGGTCGAGGGAACGATCACCGCGATCGGCTTCCCGGCCGACCGCTTCACGATGCGCGCATTGCGCTTCGACGCGCTCGACCGTTTCGATCCGGGCCAGGCGCAGCAGAGGGTCCGCACGCTGGTGGCGGAAACCACCGAGGCCGCGCACGGCAGGGGCCATGACGCCGGTCGCGCGGCGATCTTCCTGGTGGACGGCCTGTCACACCGCGAGGAGATGCTGACCGTCACGGTGCAGGACGCGCTGGGCGACATCCCGCTGATCGGCGGATCGTCAGGCGACGCGCTGGATTTCAAGCAGACGTTCATCCTCCATGACGGTGCGTTCCGTCGTGACGCCGCGCTGGTCGCCGTGCTCTGCTCGCGCCACCGCATGGAGGCCTTTCGGGTGCAGCATTATGCCCCCGGCGGGGTACGGATGGTCGTGACGCGCGCCGATCCCGACCAGCGGGTGGTGACGGAGATCAATGCCGAACCGGCGGCGGCGGAATATGCCCGGCTGATCGGCTTGGAGGCGGCCGCGCTGACGCCGGAGGTGTTCGCGCTCCATCCGCCGATGGTGCGCGCGGGCGGGGATTATTATTGCCGCTCGATCCAGAGCGCCAATGCCGATGGCAGCCTGACCTTCTACGGCGCGATCGACGAGGGGATCGTGCTGACCCTGGGCGAGGCGCATGACGCGCTGGCAGGGCTCGGCGCGCTGTTCGACCGGCTGGATGCGCGCGTCGGCGGGCTGGACAGCGTGCTCGGCTTCGACTGCGTCCTCAACGCGGCGGCGCGGACCACGCAGCAGATTCGCCAGGACGTGTCGGCGCTGTTCGCGCAACGCCGCGTCCTAGGCTTCAACACCTATGGCGAGCAGTTCCACGCGCTGCACGTCAATCAGAGCTTCGCGGGCATCGCGATCGGCGCATGACCGGGGGAGAGACGGACAAGGCCCGCATCGCCACGCTGGAATCCCGGCTGGTCAAGGCGGAGCGGATCATCGAGGTCTTGATGAACCGGGTGGAGCGATCCACCGACCTTCAGGGCAACGCCTTTTCGCTGTTCGAGACCGCGATCACGCTGGAGGCCAAGGTCCGCGACCGAACCGGCGACCTGGAGCGCGCGCTGGCCGAACTGGCCGCCTCCAACGCCGAACTCGCGGCGGCCAAGGCGCAGGCCGACGATGCCGAACGCCGGCTGAGCGACGCGATCACCAGCATCAACGAAGGCTTTGCCCTGTTCGACGCGGAGGATCGGCTGATCCTGTGCAACGACACCTATCTGGGCCTGTGGCCGCGCTTCGCCGACCGCATCCGCCCCGGCATCACCTTTGACGACGTGATGCGCTGGATTCGCGAAACCGGCAGCACGCAGGGGTTGCGCGACGCGCCGCAGCAATGGATTTCGCAGCGCGCGGTGCGCGACCGGGTGGTCGAGGGCGGCCATGTGCATGTGCTGGCCGATGGCCGCTACATCCAGATCAACGAGCTTCGCACGTCCGAGGGCGGGATCGTCGGCATCTATACCGACATCACCGATGTAAAGACCGAGGACGCCCGCCAGCGGACCCGCGAACTGGCCGAAAAGACCGCGGTGCTTCAGGCCACGCTCGACACGATCCGGCTGGGCGTCGCGGTCTATGGCCCCGACCGGCGGCTGATCGCGTTCAACGATCCGTTGCTCGCGATGATCGCCCTGCCCCGCAACGGGCTGGGCCGGATCGAGACCCATGCCGCGATGATGGCGCATTGCGCGCCCTGGACGCTGGAGGACGGGGATGTGCTGGGCTGGCTGCCCGACGGCGCGGTGGATGTCGTGGCGCAGCATCGCCGCGCCGACGGCCACTCCATCGAGGTGCGCCGCTCCTCCATGGCCGATGGCGGCATGGTGATGAGCTTCGAGGACATCACCGAAAGGCTGGCCGCCGATGCCGCGCTGCGCGAAGCCAATGAAACGCTGGAGCGTCGGGTGCGGGAGCGGACCGGCGATCTGGTCGCGCTCAACGCCGAATTGCGCCGCGAGGTGGCCGAGCGCCTGTCCGCCGAGGCCGCGATGCGCGAGGCCAAGACGGCGGCGGAGACCGCCAATCGGTCCAAGACGCGCTTTCTCGCCGCCGCCAGCCATGACCTTCTGCAACCGCTCAATGCCGCGCGACTGTTCGTCTCGGCCGCCGCCGATCGGCGTCTGGCCCCCGCCACCCGCAACCTGGTCCGCCAGACCGCCTTCGCGCTCGATTCGGTCGAGGATCTGCTGGAGGCACTGCTCGAAATCTCCAAGCTGGATGCCGGGGCGATCGTGCCGCAACCCGCGGACGTGCCGCTGGCCGATCTGCTGCGCGCGATGCTCATCGAATTCGCGCCCGTGGCGCGCGCGCGCGGCCTGGAGCTGGATATCGCGCCGTCCGACCTGTGGGTGCGCACCGACATGCGGCTGGCCCGGCGCATCCTGCAGAATCTGATCTCCAACGCGCTGCGCTATACCGAGGCGGGGCGCGTCGACATTCGCTGCACGCCGGTCGGCGACAAGGTGCGGATCGCGGTGCGCGACACGGGCGAAGGAATCGCCCCCGAGAATCAGGACCGGATCTTCGAGGAGTTTCGCCGCCTGCGCGAAGGGGGACGCGATCGCGGCATGGGGCTGGGCCTGGCGATCGTGCAGCGCGCGGCGCGGATGCTCGACACGCGCGTCGAGCTGGACTCGTGGCCGGGCCGGGGATCGACCTTCTCGATCACCCTGCCCTCCGCCGCCGCGCGCGAGCCCGAACCGTCCGCCCGGGTCGAGATGCGATCGCGCCGCGCCGCCGACCGCGCGGTGCTGGTCATCGACAATGAGGAGGTGATCCTGGAGGGCATGTCGGCGATGCTGACCGGCTGGGGCTATCGGGTCGCGGTCGCCCGCGACATCGCCGCCGCGCTCGCGATGGTCGATGCCGGGTTCCTGCCCGATATCGTCGTCGCCGATTTCCACCTGGACGGCGCGCAGACCGGCGAGGCGGCGGTGGAGCGGCTGCGCGAACGGACCCGGACGCTGCTTCCCGCCGTGATCGTCACCGCCGACCGCACGCCCGAACTGCGCGCGCACCTGTCGTCACTGGGCTTTGCGTGCCTGACCAAACCGCTCAAGCCCGCGCATCTGCGCGCGCTGCTCAGCCCGCCGACCGGCTGACCCGTGCCGCGCCATCGGGCGCGACGAAGCCGACCTTGCCCGCCGCCACCGCCGCCTGCGTCCGGCTGACCACGCCCAGCTTGCCCAGGACCGCCGAGACATGCGCCTTGACCGTCGTCATCGAGATATCGAGGTCATAGGCGATCTGCTTGTTCAGCTTGCCCGAGACGATCTGCCCCAGCACGATTCGCTGCTGCGGGCTCAATTGCTCGATCCGCGCCCAGATCGCCTGATTCTCCTCGCTTTCGCCCGTCTGGTCGAGTTCGGCCGGGACATAGATGTCACCCGCCAGCACCGCGGCGAGCGCGTCGACGATCGCCTCGCGCCGCAGCGATTTGGGGATGAACCCCGCCGCCCCCGCGCTCAGTGCCGCCGCCACCAGCGAACGGTCCGCCGCGGCCGAGATCATCACCACGGTCAGCGCGGGGAACAGCCGGCGCAACCGCTCCAGCCCCGCCGTTCCGGCGGTGCCCGGCATATGCACGTCGAGCAGCACGAGGTCGCATTCGCCATCCGCCTCCAGCACGGTCACGGCTTCGTCGAGCGACCCCGCCTCGACCACCGCGCAGCCGGGGAAGCTCGCGGCGATCACGGTGCGCAGGCCGTCGCGGACCAGCGGATGATCGTCCGCGATCAGGATTCGGTCGGGCTCCACATTCGTCACGCCATCCTCCATCGGTCAGCGTGGCCGGGCGGCGGCGGCGAACCGGCCAGTTCGGGTCGGACCGCCAGTATAGACATGGCTACCCCCGTGCCGACATATGGTACTTTCGGCCCCCATACGGCCCGCGCGCGGTCCCCGGCCATCGCCATTCGCGGCGATCAGGGATAGCTGACGGTCTTGGGGATTTCCGGGATTTCGATCCGCTCCAGATCGTCGCCCGGTACGGTCGGGAATTCCCGCGCCTTCCACGCGCGCTTGGCTTCCTCGATCCGTTCGCGACGCGAGGAAACGAAATTCCACCACACATGGCGCGGCGTGGTGAAGGCGTCGCCGCCGCACAGCATGACGCGGCCGCCCCGTTCCGAACGCAGCGTCGCCGCGACGCCGGGCTTGAGGATATAGAGCCGTTGCGGCTCCAGCGGCATCCCCTCCAGACTGGCCTCGCCCAGCGCGCAATAGACGGCCCGTTCCTCCGCCGCGGTGTCGATCGGAATGCTGCCACCCGGCTCCAGCGCGATGTCGGCATAGATGGTGCCCGCATAGATGGTCGTGGGCGCACGCTGTCCCCAGAGTTCGCCCATGATGACCCGCGCGGTCGCCCCCCGGCCCGCGATCACGGGCAGCGCCTCGGCCGCGACATGTTCGAAATCGGGGTCCATTTCCTCCTGCGCCTCGGGAAGCGCCAGCCAGGTCTGGATGCCCGACAGGACCGGGCCCTGCGGCCGCGCCGCCTCGGGCGAGCGTTCGGAATGGACGATGCCATGGCCTGCGGTCATCAGGTTCACCGCGCCCGGCTCGATCACCAGATCGCTGCCCAGCGAGTCGCGATGCCCGATCGCGCCGTCGAACAGATAGGTGACGGTGGCGAGATTGATATGCGGATGCGGCCGCACGTCGATCCCAGACCCGGGCAGCAACTGCGCCGGGCCCATCTGGTCGAAGAACAGGAAGGGGCCGACCATCGTCCGTTCCTTGTTGGGCAGCGTCCGGTGGACCTTGAACCCGCCCAGATCATGGGTGGAGGGCTGCAACGTGCGCAGCAGGAAATCGTCAAACATGGGTCGGCTCCGTGGCGTCGAGCAATTCGATCAGATCGGTCGGGAAATAAGCTTCGTCATGGCCCGCCAGTTCCGCGCGGCTGAACCAGCGCCAGCTCCGCATGACCCGCTGTTCGAGCGCGGTATGGCCCGCGTCGGTCACCGCATGCGCGTCGATATCGACGCGGAAATAGCGTTCGTCCGCTTCGACCTCGACCCCCTCGATGGTGCGGAACGCGACCTGTCGCCGGGCGACCTGTGGCCCGCAATCGCGGTCGAGCCCGGTTTCCTCGCGCAATTCGCGGCGCGCGGCCCGTTCATAGCTCTCGCCGGGATCGACCGCGCCGCCGGGCGTGCACCAGAAGGGCGGCCGGTCATCGGGCGTGAAGCGGAACATCAGGGCCCGGCCGGCCGCATCGACCAGCAATATGCGCGCGGCGGGACGAGGCTGGCGGATCATGCGGCATCAGGCTCCGGGCAATGACGGGAAGGCCCGTCCTCGTTGAACATGGGTCGGCGGTGGCCCTCCGCGCGGCCGGGCGCGGTCTTCACGCGGTTCCGCCGGGCCGGTAGCACAGGTCCTGCGCCGCGTCTCGTATGCGCCTTATTCGCCGGGGGCTTTCGCGCTGATCGCCAGCGCATGGATGCGATCGCGCAACAGATCGGCCAGCGCATGGTTCACCAGCCGCTGGCGCGCGACCCGCGACTGGCCGGCAAAGGCGGGCGATTCGAGGATCACGCGGAAATGGCTCTCCCCCGTGCCGTCATCGCCCAGATGACCGCGATGCATCACGCTTTCGTTGATGACATCCAGATGCGTGGGGGACAACGCCTTGGTCAGGCGCGCGGTGATCTGGTCGACAAGGGGCGCGGTGGTGATATCGGTCATGGTGACTATATAGGATGTTTTTCGGGACAAGCGGATAACAGTGACTCGTCGGTCGAGCAGCGATACCTTCAGGGCCAAACCCGGCGCACGTTTCCACGGCCGTGTCGAGAATAGCGGCCGCGCCTGCGACCATCCCGGTTGCGAGCTGGCGGGCGAATTCCGCGCGCCACCGCCCGAAGGCACGCGCAGCGGCGAAGGGCCGGGCCGGTTCCGCTGGTTCTGTCTCGACCATGTCCGCGCGTTCAACAGCCGCTACAACTTCTTCGACGGGATGAGCGCGGACGAGATCCACCAGGCGCAGCGCCCCTATTCGGGCTGGGAGCGCGAGACGCGCGCCTTCGCGCAGAACGGCACCGATCCGGGGCCGCGCTGGGCCGATTTCTCCGATCCGCTCGACGCCATCGCCGCGCGCTATCGCCGTGAAGTCGCGCCGGAGCGTCAGGACGGCAAGCCATTGTCGGGGCAGGATCGCGAGAGCCTGAAGGTGCTGGGGCTGGCGGCGGATGCGGACCGCAACGCGCTGCGACGACGCTATAGCGAACTGGTGCGGCGCTATCACCCCGACCGCAATGGCGGCGACCGGAGCCAGGAAGCCCGGCTGCAAAAGGTCATCACCGCCTATCAGCAGCTCCGCCAGGCGCCCGCCTTCGCCTGATCCCCACCCGTACCGGGCGGGGCGTCATGGCCGCGGCCCGACCAGCCCGAAGCGCGCGCCCTGCGGATCGCGCGCCGCCAGCGCATGCCCCACGCCCGGAATCTCCACCGGGCCATATTCGATCGTCCCGCCATGGTCGGTCACCCGTCCCGCCGCCGCATCGATATCCTCGACCGCCACGTAGAAATACCATCCCGGCGTCCCGTCCGGCGGACAGCCCATCATCGCGCCCAGCACCACCGGCCCGTCGGCCAGGAACCGATATTCGCCCAGTTCGCCCATCGGCATCCCGCCACGATGCGTCCAGCCGAAATGCCGCGCGAAGAAGGCCAGCGCGCGATCGGGGTCGCTGGCGATCCGCTCGTTCCAGACGACATGGCCGACCACCGCGCCGCTGCCATATTCGGCGAAGGCGCGAGAGGGGCGCTCCGCCTCATGCGCCATGACATAGAAAGGCGCGCCCAGCGGATCGGCGACCAGCGCCATGCGACCGACGCCCGGCACGGTCCAGGCTGGTTTCAGCACCGTGCCGCCATCCTCGACGATGGTGCCCAGCGATTCGTCGACATCGACGACGGGCAGATAGCCGAACCAGGCCGGATACCCCGGTGCGTCCGCGGGGCGCTGCATCAGCCCGCCGATCGCCTCGCCCTCCGCCGTCGCGACAATCCGGTAGTCGAGATCGGGAATACCGCTGTCGCCGACCTGCCAACCGATCACCGCGCTGTAAAAGGCCTGCGCCGTCGCGACGTCGTCGGTCAGCAATTCGTACCAGATGAAATTCGCCATTGAGCCTGCTCCTTGGGAGAATCCGCAAGACTGTCCGGTGCCTTGGCCGCCCATCGCCGGCCGATTCGCAACGCGGAGGATGACCGCGACGACCGTTCCATACAATCGTCCGGCGTCACGCTTCGTGCGATCACCGCCATTGAGTAGGGAGCCGCGCTTGGCCTAAGGCGTTAAACGACGAGACGAGGGCCTGATGACCAACATCCCGAATACGCTTCCCGATAGCCGCGACACCACGATTCTCGACGCGCCCGACAAGATGGTGTCGGCACGCGACCTGTTCGGCATCGACATCGATATGCAGGTGCCCGCCTTTTCCGAGGCCGACGAGCGCGTCCCCGATCTCGATCCCGCCTATGTGTTCGATCCGGACACCACGCTGGCGATCCTGGCGGGCTTCGCGCACAACCGCCGCGTGATGGTGCAGGGCTATCACGGGACCGGCAAGTCGAGCCATATCGAGCAGGTGGCGGCGCGGCTCAACTGGCCGTGCATCCGCATCAACCTCGACGCGCATATCAGCCGTATCGACCTGATCGGCCGCGACGCCATCGTCCTGAAGGACGGGCAGCAGGTGACCGAGTTCCGCGAAGGCCTCCTCCCCTGGGCGCTCCAGACGCCGACCGCGCTGGTCTTCGACGAATATGATGCGGGCCGCCCCGACGTGATGTTCGTGATCCAGCGCGTGCTGGAGACCGAGGGCAAGCTGACCCTGCTCGACCAGAATCGCGTGATCCGCCCCAATCCCTGGTTCCGCCTGTTCGCCACCGCCAACACGGTCGGTCTGGGCGACACCAGCGGCCTGTATCACGGGACGCAGCAGATCAATCAGGGCCAGATGGACCGGTGGAACATCGTGGTCACGCTCAACTATCTGCCCGCCGCCACGGAAGCGCAGATCGTGCTCGCCAAGTCGGGCGAGTATGACAAGCCCGAGGGCAAGACGCTGGTCGAGAACATGGTCCGCGTCGCGGACATGACCCGCAAGGGCTTCATCAACGGCGACATCTCGACCGTGATGAGCCCGCGCACGGTCATCACCTGGGCGCAGAACACACTGATCTTCAACAATGATCCGGGCTTCGCCTTCCGCCTGTCCTTCCTCAACAAGTGCGACGAGAACGAACGCGCGCTGGTCGCGGAATATTATCAGCGCGTGTTCGGCAAGGATCTGCCCGAGAGCGTCGTCAGCCGGGCCTGACCCCTGTGGCGAACGAAACCCCTCTCGATCGGTTCAAGACGGTCCTTGGCGGCACCGCGCGCACCATCGCGCAGGAGCCGGAGGTGGAGCTGGCCTTCACCGCCGACGCGCCGACCTCCTCGGGCAAGCATATCCGCGTGCCGATGCCCGCCCGCGCGCTGCCCGCCGACCAGGTGGCGGAGGCGCGCGGCTTCGCCGACGCCTTCGCGCTGCGGCTGAAGCTGCACGACACTGCGCTCCATGCCCGGGCGGCCCCGACCGAGGCCGTGGCGCGCGCGGTCTATGACGCGGTCGAGACGGCGCGGGTCGAGGCGCTGGGCGCGCGCGGCTATGCCGGGATCGGCGACAATCTCGGCCATGCGCTCGATGTGCGGCTCCGCGCCGACCCGATTACGCGGGCCCGCAACCGCGACGAGGTGCCGCTATCGACCGCGCTCGGCCTGTTGCTGCGCGAACGGATGACGGGCCGCCCTTCGCCGACCGAAACCGCGCCCGCGCTGGCGCTGGTCCGCGACTGGCTGGAGGGCGCGACCGATCTCGACGCGCTGGCCGGCGCAATGGACGACCAGAGGACGTTCCAGGCGCTCGCCGCGCGGATGCTCGCCGACCTCGAACTCGCCGAGCCCCCCGCCGAACCCGACGAGGCGGACGAAGGCGGCAATGAGGACGAGGGCGAGGAGCAGCAGAACGAGGATGACGGCGACGACGAGAATGACGGGGAGGGTCAGGGCGAAGGCGAGGTAGAGGCGCGTGCCGAGCAGCGCGAGTCGGACAGCGAGGACGGCCAGTCCGAGGATGCCAGCCAGGACGCGCTGGACGATCTCGACGGCGAGCCGGGCGAGGACGGCGACGATGGCAGCCAGCCGACCCGTCCCAACCGCCCGCTGGCCGATCCATCGGCACAGTTCGACTATAAGCCGTGGACTACCCAGTTCGACGAGGTGATCGCGGCGGGCGACCTGTGCGACGCCGACGAGCTGGCGCGGCTGCGCGGCTATCTCGACCAGCAGCTCGCGCATCTGCAATCGGCGGTGTCGAAGCTCGCCAACCGGCTGCAACGCCGGTTGATGGCGCAACAGTCGCGGTCCTGGGACTTCGATCAGGAAGAGGGCATCCTCGATGCGGCGCGGCTCGCCCGCGTGGTGGTCAATCCCGGCCTGTCGCTGTCCTACAAGATCGAGCGGGACACCGATTTCCGCGACACCGTCGTCACCCTGCTGATAGACAATTCGGGGTCGATGCGCGGGCGACCGATCGGCATCGCCGCCATCTCCGCCGACATTCTCGCGCGCACGCTGGAGCGGTGCGGGGTGAAGACCGAGATCCTCGGCTTCACCACCCGCGCGTGGAAGGGCGGGCAGAGCCGCGAGACCTGGCTCGCCGCCGGGCGCCCGCCACAGCCGGGGCGGCTGAACGATATCCGCCATATCGTCTACAAACAGGCCGACGAGCCGTGGCGGCGCGCGCGCAACAATCTCGGCCTGATGATGCGCGAGGGGCTGCTCAAGGAGAATATCGACGGCGAGGCGCTGCTCTGGGCGCATGGCCGGCTGATCGCGCGGCCCGAGGAGCGGCGCATCCTGATGGTCATCTCCGACGGCGCGCCGGTGGACGATTCGACCCTGTCGGTCAATTCGGGCAGCTATCTGGAGCGGCATCTGCGGCAGGTGATCGGCTGGATCGAAGCGAAGAGCCCGGTCGAGCTGATCGCGATCGGCATCGGCCATGACGTGACCCGCTATTATGCGCGCGCGGTGACGATCATGGACGCCGAACAGCTGGGCGGCACGATCATCGAGCAACTGGCCAGCCTGTTCGACACGCCATGAGCCGGATCGCCGCGCCGGCCCATGGCTTTGCCGGTCCGGTCAAGCGCTCGATCACGATCGCGGGGCACGCCACCTCGATCAGCCTGGAGCCGGTCTTCTGGACCGCGCTGGAGGACGCGGCGACCGCGCATGGCCTGCCATTATCGGCGCTGGTGGCGGAGATCGACGCGTTGCGCATCGTGGCGCCAGACCCGCCCAATCTGGCCAGCGCGATCCGCTCCTGGCTGTTCGGGGTTCAACCCCGGGGCTGAACCCGATCCCCCCGACAAGGGAGAGGATCGGGCGCGCATCACAGCGGCTTGTGCTCCAACCGCGTGTCGGTGCCCGCGGCGGCCGGTTCGGCCAGTTCGCGATCCCCGGCCAGCCCGCCGCCCGCCGCGCCCTCGGCCTTGAGCAGGTCGAGATGCATCAGCCGGGCGACCAGCGGCGCGACGATCAGCACGACCACGCCCGCGCCGATCGAGAACCAGCCGATGCGGCTGTAGATGTCCAGAACCTTCTCCGGCCCCGCATTCTCGCCACCGGTCGTCTGCGCGATCACGCCCGCGATGAAATTGCCGCCGGCGGTCGCCAGGAACCACGTCCCCATCATCAGGCCCGTCATGCTGGGCAGCGACAAACGGGTCATCGCCGCGAGCCCGACCGGCGAGAAACACAGTTCCGCCATGGTGTGCATCAGATAGACGAGGATGACGAAGATCATCGGCGTCGGCATCCCCGCATAGGCCACCGCCCCCGCGACCAGCACCAGGAAGCCCGCGCCCACGCCGACCAGTCCGATGCCGAACTTGAACGGCGCGCCCGGCTCCCACCCCCGCTTGCCCAGGCTCGTCCACAGCGCGGCAAAGGCGGGCGCGAGCAGGATGATGAAGATCGAATTGACCGACTGGAAGGCCGAGGCCGGGATGACCCAGCCGAACAGCGTCCGGTCGACCATGCGATCGGTATAGACGTTGAGCGACGATCCCGCCTGCTCGAACAACGCCCAGAAGAGCGGGCAGAGCGCGATCAGGAACAGGGCGGCCAGGATGCGGTCGCGATCGACCTTGGGCAAATGGAACACCGCGCGCCACAGGATGAACAACACGGTGGCGGCAGCAAAGACGATCAGCAGCGTGCCGACCGCATCCTGATGCTGGATCAGTTGCCAGGTGCCCAGCGTCGCGACGATCGCGCCCAGATAGATCATCCATTCGCGGGACAGGCCCATGATGACCGGCGCGCGCAGCACCGGCAGCGAGGGCGCCTCGCCCGCGCCGTGCAGTTCGCGCTTCAACGCGATGAACGCGATCAGGCCCAGCACCATGCCCACGCCCGCCGCGCCGAAGCCATAGGACCAGCCGACCGTCTCGCCCAGCACGCCGCACACGATCGGGCCGAGCGCGCCGCCGGCGTTGATGCCCATGTAGAAGATCGAGAAGGCGGGATCGCGGCGCATGTCGTCGCGGGCGTAAAGCTGCCCCACCAGCACCGAGATATTGGCCTTCAGAAAGCCGGTGCCGATCACGATCGAGGCGAGCGCGAGGTAGAAGCCCTCCAGATAGGCCCCCGTCGCGCCCTGTGGCCCCTCCATGATCGCGATCAGGATATGGCCGAAGGCGATGAACATCCCGCCCGCCAGCACCGCGCGCCGGGCCCCCAGATAACGGTCGGCCAGATAGCCGCCGATCACCGGCGTTACATAGACCAGCGAGGTATAGGCGGCGTAGATGCCGAACGCCGGTTCATCGGAAAACAGGAAATGCTTGGTCAGGTAGAAGACCAGGATGGCGCGCATTCCGTAATAGGAAAAACGCTCCCACATCTCGGTGAAAAACAGTAGAAACAGGCCGAGCGGATGCCCCAAAACCGTCTTGCCGCGCGCGGCGGCCTCATACGCAGTCGCCATGCCGGCGTATACTCCATCGGGATCGCCCCGCACCGACCAGCCGGTCCTGCGCGGGCGTAATGCTTTCGTAACCTAACGCCAAAGCCGCGACTGTAAATATCATGTACGATGTCGTAAGGATCGATCGCATGACCGACACGCCGTTCAACGACCGTTCGAGCCCGCTTTCGCTGCTCGCCACCCGCCGCTCGGGCAAGCCGCGCGATCTGGTCGCGCCCGGCCCCGACGCCGCGCAGCTCGATGCGATCCTGACCATCGCGGCGCGCACGCCCGACCATGGCAAGCTCGCCCCGTGGCGCTTCGTGATCGTGCCCGACACCGCCCGCGCGGCGCTGGCCCGGGTGATGACCGAGGCGTATCGCGTCGAACGTCCGCAGGCGAGTGCGACCGAGATCGCCGCGCTGGAACAGTTCGCGCATCAGGCCCCGACACTGGTCGTCGTCCTGTCCTCTCCCCGCACCGACAGCCATATTCCGCTGTGGGAACAGGAATTGTCGGCTGGCGCGGCGTGCATGAACCTGCTCCATGCCGCGCATGCCCAGGGTTTCGCGGGCGGCTGGCTGACCGGCTGGCCCGCCTTTTCCGACGCGGTGCGCGATGCCTTCGGCGCCGCGCCCGAGCGGATCGCGGGATTCCTGTTCCTGGGCACCCCCGGCCGTCCCCTCGACGAGCGCCCGCGCCCCGACATGGCGCGGATCGTCTCCACCTGGACCGGCGGCTGAACGCGGCCGGACGGCAATCGTTATCGCGATCAGCTATCGACTTTTGTACGCGGTTGCTGTATTAACCCGGCATGACAGCTCTTAGCGGTGACGACAGCCCGGTCTATATCCGCCTGCGCGGCACGATCGCGGCGGGCATCCTCAACGGCACCTATCGCACCGGCGATCAATTGCCCTCGGTCCGCGCGCTCGCGGCGGAACAGGGTGCCAATCCGCTGACCGTCGCCAAGGCCTATCAGGGTTTTCAGGACGACGGCTATGTCGAGGTGCGGCGCGGCGTCGGCATGTTCGTGATGCCGGGCGCAGCCGACCGGCTGCGCGCCGCCGAACGCCATGGTTTCCTGACGGTGCAATGGCCGCGCATCCGCGATCATATCGCACTGCTGGGCCTCGACCCCGCCGAACTGCTCAACGTCGAGCGCGCCTGACCCCAAGGGCCAGCCCGGTTGCGGCCTGCCACAGGATCAGCAGGCCGGCGAGCGACCCCAGGATGCGCCACAGCGGCGCGCCGTCCGCCACCCGGTGCATCCGCCGCGCCCATGACGTGATGGCGGGCAGGTCGCGCGCGGGCGCCGACACGGCCGAGGCACTGTCATCGGCCACCTTGATCGTTACCGTCCCCGCCCCGTCGCCATCCCCGGCGAGACGGATCGTCCAGTCGGGTGCCCGAACGCCCGGCCAGTCAACGCCGATCAGCCGCCCGCGCGACCAATGCCGGGCGCTCGCCACCGCGCGGTCGGCTGAAAGGGTCGTGCGCGACGCCGGCATGGCGGCCGCGCCGGCCGATGTGTCACGCGCGTCGCCCCCGCTGCCCGCAAAGGCGAGTGCGACTCCGCTCAGCGCCATCGTCAGGATCGGCACCGTGGCCCAGGGACCGCTGCGCGCATGCCACCGCATCGGCAGGGCATTGCCCCTGGCGCGCCGGCCCTTCCGGGCCCGGCCCATGCTCGCCCATCGCCAGAGCCCGCTCGTCACCGACAGCAGCAGCAACACTCCCGCCCCACCGACCAGCCAGCGCCCGACACCGGGAATCCACAACCCGGCATGAAAGCGCGACAGACCGTCCTCCTCCCGCGCGGACGCCAGCAGCCGTCCCGTCGGCGGGTCGAGGAAGAGCCGCCGCGTGTCCGCGCCGCGCAGCGTGACGACGACCGGATTCGATCCCTGTTGCAGGGTCAGGCTGGCGAGACGCTCGCCGGGCTTCATCGCGCGGCGGGCGGTGGCGACATAGGCATCGGGCGCGATCCGGGTCTCTCCGCTGATCCGATAGTGGTCGGGTGCCGCGAGGCGCTCCAGCGGGGCCTGCCAGAGCAGCCCCAGCCCCGACAATGCGATCAGGATCTGGAGCAGCGCCGTCGCCAGCCCCAGTCGGCGATGGAACCGCCCCACGCCCGAATCCAGACCGATCCTCGCCACGCAAAGCCCCCCGAAAGCGCCCGCGCGCCCTGCCGCAGCGGGCGGGACGCGTCAATCGCGCGGGGTCGCCCTGCGACAGCCGGGTCCCCCTCTATAGACGGGTCATCGCCATGGCCTTCTCGTCATAGCGCGGCCCCGCCGTACCGCCCCGCGGCGCAGCCCGATCCAGCGCCGCCAGATCCTCGTCCGACAGGACCAGATCGGCCGCCTTCATCGAATCCTCCAGCGTCACGCGCCGCTTGGACCCGGGAATCGGAACGATGTCGGGGCCCTGCGCCAGCAGCCAGGCCAGCGCCACCTGCGCCGCGCTGGCATCATGCGCCGCCGCGATGCGCTGGACCACCTCGACCACCTGCCTGTTCCGGTCGAAATTCTCCTCCGAATAGCGGGGATCGTTGCGGCGATAATCGCCCTCGGGCAAATCCTCGCGCCGGGTGATCCGGCCGGTCAGGAAGCCGCGCCCCAACGGGCTGTAGGGCACGAAGCCGATCCCCAGTTCGCGCACGACCGGCAGGATGTCGGCCTCGACATCGCGTTCCCACAAGGAGTATTCGGACTGGACCGCCGCGATCGGATGGACGGCGGCGGCGCGGCGGATCGTATCGGCCCCCGCTTCGGACAGGCCCAGATGGCGGACCTTGCCCTGTTCGACCAGCCGCCCCATCGCGCCCACCACATCCTCGATCGGCACATTGGGATCGACGCGGTGCTGGTAGAACAGGTCGATGGTCTCGATGCCCAGCCGCTTGAGGGAGCCCTCGCAGGCGCGCTGGACATTGCCGACCGAGCTGTCCACCCCGGTCATGCCGTTCTCGTCATAGCGAAAGCCGAACTTGGTCGCGATCACCACCGCGTCGCGCCTTCCGCGAATGGCGCGCCCGACCAGTTCCTCATTGACCAGCGGGCCATAGATTTCGGCGGTGTCGAACAGCGTGACGCCCAGTTCGATCGCGCGGTGGATGGTGGCGATGCTCTCCGCCTCGTCCGCCGCGCCATACATGTTCCGGCCCACGCCCGCCATCGGCATGCAGCCCAGGCCGAGGGCCGAGACCTCGAAATCGGGGCCCAGAGTCCGATATTTCATGCGTGTTGCTCCTCGATGGTCGTGCCGCTCAGACGGGAAACACTCGCGGTCGCGGCAAGGTCCATGCTGACATTGCCCAGCGTGCGGAAGATATCGGGGATCGTCTCCCCACCGCGATGAGCAGCCCCAAAGGCGCGGCGGGCACGCCCAGCGCGACGCAGACCGGCGCGATCGAGGCGAAGAAGGTGATCTGCGACGGCAGGCTGGCCGAGCCCAGCGAACACAGGATCGCCACCACCAAGGCGGCGGCGACCGAGGCGATGTCGGGCACGATGCCGAACCAGTGCGCGATGTAGAGCGCCACGGCGATGTTCATCGCGGGCTGCGTCGCGCGGAACATCGCCACCGCCATGGGCAGGACCAGCCCGGCGGTGGCGGGTGCGATGCCCAGGCGCGCCGTCCCCTCGATCATCGCAGGCAGGCTGGCGAGCGAGCTTTGGGTCGAGATCGCCACCGCCTGCGCCGGGGCGAGCGCGCGGGCGAAACGGCCCGGCGGGGTCCGCGCCAGGATCGCCGCGACGCCATAGGCCATCAGCATGACGAGGATGCCGATCCCGGCGATGATCGCGATATAATGCGCCAGCGCGCCGAACGCCGCGCCCCCGGCACTCGCGCCCACCACCAGCGCCAGCGCGAATACGCCCGGCGGGGCCAGCCACAGCACCCAGCCGATCAGGACCAGCATCGCGTCGCGGATCGCGCCGAACATGCGCAGCAGCAGGTCGCGCCCCTCCCCCTCGATCCGGGTGACGGCGAAGGCGAAAGCGAGGGTGAACAGGATCAGCGACAGCAGCGCGTTGTTGGTCGCCGCCGCGAAGATGTTGGTCGGCACGATGCCGGTGATGAAATCGGCGATCGGCGGCGCGGGCGCGACCGGCTCGGCATGGCCCAGCGCGGCGCGCAACGCGTGCCCCGCCTCGCGCGGCATGGGCGCGAGCGTCAGGAACAGGGGCGTGACGATCGCCGCCATGCCCGCGGTCAGCACGTCGATCGCCAGGAAGGTCGCGATGGCGCGCCCCGCGATCCGCCCCGCCTGCGCGGCCCGCGCCGTCGCCGCGACGCCGGTGATGAGCAATGTGACGACCAGCGGGATCACCGTCATCTGCAAGCCATTGAGCCATAACGTGCCCAGCGGCCGCGCGACCGCGATGATCGTCGCCGCGGCATTGGCGGACAGGGTGGCAATCCCCGCCCCCGCGATCAGTCCCGCGGCGAGGCAAAGCAGGATCAGCGTGGCACGCGACATGATATATCCATCTTGTTTTCGGACAGTTCGGTTCTTTGAGCTTTGCCCCGGCCCGCGCTAAGGGTGGAGGATATCCGGGGGCGCCAGGGGCGTCCCGCTTCTAACCCGGCAGGAACCCGGCTGTATGGCAAGAAAATATTTCGGCACCGATGGCATTCGCGGCGCGACCAATGGCGCGGTCATGACGGCCGAGATGGCGATGAAGGTCGGCATGGCGGCCGGCGCCTATTTCCAGCGGGGCGACCATCGGCACCGCGTGGTGATCGGCAAGGATACGCGCCTGTCGGGCTATATGCTCGAATCCGCGCTCGTCGCCGGGTTCACCAGCGTGGGGATGGACGTGGTGATGCTGGGCCCGCTGCCGACCCCGGCGGTCGCGATGCTGACCCATTCGATGCGCGCCGATCTGGGCGTGATGATCTCGGCCAGCCACAATCCGTTCGCCGATAACGGCATCAAGCTGTTCGGCCCCGACGGCTACAAGCTGTCGGACGAGGACGAATTGTCGATCGAGGCGCTGATCGGCGAAAAGGCGACGCTGGTGCCCTCGGGTCAGATCGGCCGCGCGCGGCGCGTCGACGATGCGGCGGGACGCTATATCCACTTCGCCAAGTCGACCTTCCCGCAAACCCTTCGCCTCGATGGCCTGCGCGTGGTGGTCGATTGCGCGAACGGCGCCGCCTACAGGGTCGCTCCTTCCGCCCTGTGGG
Organism: Facivitalis istanbulensis; assembly: GCF_040560405.1. Classification (NCBI taxonomy): domain Bacteria; kingdom Pseudomonadati; phylum Pseudomonadota; class Alphaproteobacteria; order Sphingomonadales; family Sphingomonadaceae; genus Facivitalis; species Facivitalis istanbulensis. Next base: position 52,187 of record NZ_JAVSCQ010000003.1, on the reverse strand, counting down.
AACTGGGCGCCGACGTGGTCGCGATCGGCGTCACCCCCAATGGCACCAACATCAATGACGGCGTCGGCTCGACCGCGCCGCAGACGCTGGCCGAGACCGTGGTGGCGAGCGGCGCGCACATCGGCATCGCGCTGGACGGCGATTCCGATCGCCTCATCATCGTCGATGAACGCGGCATGGTGGTCGATGGCGACCAGCTGATGGCGACCATCGCCACCAGCTATGCCCGCGAGGGGCGGCTGGCCGGCGGCGGTCTGGTCGCGACGGTCATGTCCAATCTGGGGCTGGAGCGGCATCTGGCCGCGCAGGGGCTGGGCCTGGTCCGCACCAAGGTCGGCGACCGCTATGTGCTCGAGGCGATGCGCGCGCGCGGCTATAATGTCGGCGGCGAGCAGTCGGGGCATATCATCCTGTCCGACCATGCGACGACCGGCGACGGGCTGGTCGCGGCGCTTCAGGTGCTGGCCGAACTCAAACGCTCGGGCGCGCCCGCCAGCGAAGTGCTGCACCGTTTCGACCCGCTGCCGCAATTGCTCAAGAATGTCCGTTTCGCGGGGGGCAAGCCACTGGAGCATGAAAAGGTGCAAGGCATCATCGCCGCCGCCGAAGCCGAACTGGCCGGGCGCGGCCGCCTGGTCATCCGCCCATCGGGCACCGAACCCGTCATCCGCGTGATGGCCGAAGGCGAGGACAAGCAGCAGGTCGAGAGGCTCGTCGACCGTATCTGCGACGCGGTGCGCGAGGTGGCCGCCTGATGCTCGAGATGCGTCCCGATTGCGAGCGCTGCGGCGCGGACCTGCCGCCGTCGCAGGGCGGCGCCTTTATCTGCTCGCTCGAATCGACCTTCTGCGCCGAATGTGCCGACGCATTGGACGAGATCTGTCCCGATTGTGGCGGCGAACTGCTCGACCGGCCGACACGGATGGGCCGCGTGCTGAAGGCCAATCCCGCCTCCACCCACCCGCGTTTTCGCGGCTGACCTCGACCCCGCGCGCCCGCCGCCCTATGCGGGCGCGATCACTTTCCAAGGAGTTTCCATGCCCCAGCTCGTCCTGATCCGCCACGGCCAGTCCGCCTGGAACCTGGAGAATCGCTTCACCGGCTGGTGGGACGTCGACGTGACCGCGCAGGGTGCCGCCGAAGCACGCGCGGCGGGCGCGTTGATGGCCGAGAAGGGCCTCGACTTCGACCTGACCTTCACCAGCCTCCAGACCCGCGCGATCAAGACGCTGAACCTCGCGCTGGAGGTCATGGGTCGCCTCTGGCTGCCGACCGAGAAGCACTGGCGGCTGAACGAGCGTCACTATGGCGGGCTGACCGGACTGAACAAGGCCGAGACGGCCGCCAGGCATGGCGAAGAGCAGGTCAAGATCTGGCGCCGCAGCTTCGACGTGCCCCCGCCCCCGGCCGAAGCGGGCGGCGAGTTCGACCTGTCCGGCGACCGGCGCTATGCGGGCATTCCGGTACCCGCGACCGAAAGCCTGAAGGACACGATCGCGCGCGTCCTGCCCTATTGGGAGGAGCGCATCGCGCCCGCGCTGCGCGACGGCAACCGGGTGCTGATCTCGGCGCACGGCAACTCGCTGCGCGCGCTGGTCAAGCATCTGTCGAACATCCCCGACGACGAGATCACCGGCCTCGAAATCCCGACCGGCCAGCCGATCGTCTATGACCTGGCCGACGACCTGACGCCGATCGATCGCTATTACCTGTCGGAGCGGTAAGCGGTCGGTTTTTAGGGGGGATCGCCCCCCTCCCCACACACCGTCCCGGCGAAGGCCGGGATCCAGTCGGAAAGGCCGGAAGGTCACACCGGGCGTCCGGCAACTGGACCCCGGCCGCCGCCGGGGTGCGGCGGAGGGAGAGTGGACGGCCGACCTTGGCAACGCTCCCTGCGCAGGGGCAGCACATCCCACCTCCGTTCAGGCTGAGCGAAGTCAAAGCCCACGCCCCCCATCAAACGCGCCGGTCGATACGCAAACATATTGCCCCCCCCGCCCCGCGCCGCTAGTCACGCCGCTTCCCCCTCGGCACCGGGGCCATGGGGCAAGGCGGAAGCGCGGATATGACGTCGGTCGGGATCATCATGGGGTCCACTTCGGACTGGGAGACCATGCGGCACGCCGCCGAGACGCTCGACGCGCTGGGCGTGGCGCATGAAACCCGCGTCGTCTCCGCGCACCGCACGCCGCAGCGGTTGTACGATTATGCCACCAGCGCCGCCGATCGCGGGTTGAAGGTCATCATCGCGGGCGCGGGCGGGGCGGCGCATCTGCCGGGCATGGCCGCGTCGATGACGCACCTCCCCGTGCTGGGCGTGCCAGTCGAGTCCAAGGCGCTGAAGGGCATGGATAGCCTGTTGTCGATCGTCCAGATGCCGGGCGGTATCCCCGTCGGCACGCTGGCCATCGGCAAGGCGGGGGCGATCAACGCCGGGCTGCTCGCCGCGTCGATCCTGTCGCTATCCGACCCGGCGCTGACCGAAAGGCTGACCGCGTGGCGGCAGCGCCAGACCGACAGCGTCGCCAACGATCCGCAGGGCTGAGACACCAATGCTGCAACCGGGCGCGACGATCGGAATCCTGGGCGGCGGCCAGCTGGGCCGCATGTTGGCGGTGGCGGCGGCCCAGCTGGGTTATCGGACCCATGTGCTGGCCCCTGACCGCGAGAGCGTGGCGGCACAGACCGCCTCGTCGCTGACCCGCGCCGATTATCACAACAAGGTCGTGCTGGCCGATTTCGCGGCTGCCTGCGACGTCGTCACCTATGAGTTCGAGAATATCGACGTGACGCCGGTCGAATGGCTGGCCGAACGCGTGCCCGTCCATCCCGCGCCGCGCGCGCTGCGCATCGCGCAGGACCGGATCGCCGAAAAGAGCTTCGTCGAAAAGCTCGGCGGGCGCCCCGCCCCCTGGGCGCCGGTCGACAGCCCCAGCGACCTGCTCGCCGCGCTCGAGCGGATCGGCTGCCCCGCGATCCTGAAGACCACCCGTTTCGGCTATGACGGCAAGGGCCAGACGGTCATCCGCAACCTGGGCGAGGCCCCCGCCGCATGGGAGGCGATCGGCGGCCCGGCGGTGCTGGAAGGCTTTATCCATTTCAGCCACGAATTCTCGATCCTGGTCGCGCGCGGGCTGGATGGCACGACGGTCCGCTACGATCCGCCGCACAATGTCCATCGCGACGCGATCCTGCGCACCTCCACCCTGCCCGCGCCCGCCGCAATCGCCACCCAGGCCGAGGAGGCGACCACGCTCGCCATCCGCATCGCGGAGGAACTGGGCTATGTCGGCGTGCTGGCCTGCGAGTTCTTCGCGACCGAGAACGGCCCCGTGTTCAACGAGATGGCCCCGCGTGTCCACAATTCCGGCCATTGGACGATCGAGGGTGCCGAGACCTCGCAATTCGAAAACCATATCCGCGCGATCTGTGGCCTGCCGCTCGGCAACACGATGCTGACCGGGGCGCAGGTCTCGATGGAAAACCTGATCGGCGAAGACCCCTGGGTCCCCGCGCTGAGCGAGACGGACGCGCACCTGCACCTCTATGGCAAGGGCGAAGCGCGGCCGGGCCGCAAGATGGGGCATGTGACGCGAGTGATCCGCTAGGGTCCGTCCATCTTTGGCGTCACATCGAAGCCGATGGGCACCAGGACCCGGGCATCATACACCACCCGCGCCTTCCGCACCGGCTTGATGCGGAAACGGGGATAGAGTGCCAGCGTGGCCTTGCCGAAGCCCCGGTTCCGCGGCCGCTCCGCCGCAACCGTGCAACGTTCGGGACGGCAACCTGGCCCGAGCGATTCCCGCGGCCAGGACAGGGGCGATCCGTTCGCAGACGCACCGCCCCTCCTCACTGCTTGCGAGGCGCGATCAGCCCTCGCGCGTTCCCGACAAGGGGAAGCTGCCAAACGCACCCGCACCGACCGAGCCGGTCAGCACGTCGCCATCGGCGGTCGCTTCGCAATCCAGCGTCATTGGCATGGGTGAGCTGATCGACATCTTCCATTCGATCGTGTTGCCGGACACCGCGCCCTCGATATCCATCGCCCCCATCTGGCCGCCGCCCGACCCGGTGAAACGATCGCCGTCGGTCGTCACCGTCAGCGTCATCTCCTGATCGCCCAGCGGCGACTTCACGATGCAGTTCCACGTGCCGTCGATATCGGCCATCCTCATTCTCCCTCTGACCCGGTCCTATTGACCGGCACCGGCCGGGGCGGCGGGGGCTGGCCCCGCCACATCGGCGGCCTCGATGACTTCGACCGGCAGGCCCAGCCCGTCAAGCTGGGGCTTTACCGACTTGGCATCGCCGACGACGACCCACACGAAATCCCTGGGGTTCAACGCCGCCTGGATCGACCTGTTCAACTCCGGCAGGGTCATCGCCCGATAGCGCTGGGTGATCGTCGCATAGTAATCGTCGGGACGCCGGAACAGGTCGTTGGACTGCATCGCCGCCAACACCGCGCCCGAGGTTTCGAAATTGCCCGAAAGCGACCGGATCGCGCCGGTGATCGCGCGGTCGAACTCGACCCGGTCCATCGGCCGGGTCGTCAGGAACTCGGTGACGTCGGTGCGCAGCGCGTCGATCGATGGGCCGGTCTTGTCCGCCTGCACCGGGGCCGACATGACATAGGGCGCGGCGAATTCCGAGGCCTGGAACCCGCCCCGCACGCCATAGGACCAGTGTTTCGTTTCGCGGATATCGGTGTTGATCCGGCTGAGGAAACTACCGCCCAGCGCGTCATTGGCCGTGTTCTGGAGCAACAGATTGTCGATGCCCTTCAGCGGCGTCGGCGCGCCCGCCAGGATCATCGACTGCGGGCTGTCGGGGCGGTTGACCAGCACGATGTGCGGCGCGGAGGGGCGCCCGGCCGCGAAAGTCTTGACGCCCGCCGCACCGCTCCCGCGCCAGTCGCCGAACACCCGGTCGAGCGCCGCCTTCACCTCGGCCAGCGGACGATCGGAGGTGACGAAGATCCTGGCCTTTTCGGGCCGCAGCCACGCCTGGTGGAAGGCCGCGAGATCGGCGGGGGTCAGCGCGGCGATGGCACGCGGATCGCCGCCACCCTGCGCCTTGGCATAGGGGCTGGTCGCGCCATAGACGAGCGGCGGCAGGACACGCGCGGCCAGCCCCTGCGGGCTGGTCAGCTCCTGCTTGATCCCCGCCAGCGCCTGCGCCTTGGCGCGCGCCAGTTCGGCATCGGCAAAGGCGGGATGCCGGATGATATCGGCGTACAGGTCCAGCGCGGGAAGCAGGTTGATGCTCGGCACCCTCAGGCCGACCGTGGTACGGTCATTGGACGCCGCCGACCGGATATCGGCGCCCAGCCGCTCCTGCTCCTCCGCGATGGCGAAGGAGTCGCGCCGCTTCGTTCCTTCCTCCAGCATGCCCAGCATCATGCGCTGCGTGCCCAGCTTTCCGGCGACGTCGGCGGAGACGCCCGCATCGAATGCGGTCGAGATCTGCGTGACCGGCACGGCGGTCCGCTGGGCGTAGATCAGCGTGATGCCATTGGCCAGGTGGCTGCGCTCGACCTTCGGGAAGCTGAGCGGCTTGACCTGCCCGACCTCGGGCAGGGGCCCGCGCGTGCCCTTGACCGGCTGTTCGGGGGCAACGGGCACATCCGCGCGCGGCGGCACCTTGGCCTCGTCATAGGCGTCGCGCGCGCCCGGCACGACGGTCAGCGTATAGGCGGGGCGCGACAGCCACTTGTCCGCCGCCGCCTTCACGGTCGCGGGCGTCTGCGCCGCGATCGCCAGCATCTGCGTCTTGTAGCGGCCCGGATCGTTCGAATAGAGCGCGCCCTCGGCCAGCGCGACGGCCTTGCCGCCGAAGCCGCCGACCGATTCCAGCCCCTCGACCCGGCCCGTGACGAAGCGGGTCACGGCGCGCCGCACCTCGTCCTCGGTCGGGCCGTTCTTCAGGAAATCGGCCAGGATTTCCTGCATCCGCTTGTCGACCAGCGCCGGATCGACGCCGGGACGCACGATCGCCATCATGTTGAACATGCCGACCTGCGCGAAGGGGCGGTCGCTGGCGGACACCTGCACCGCCAGCTTCTCCTTCTTGACCAGCATCGTGTCGAGCCGCGACGAGGCGAGCCCGCCCAAGACCGATCCCGCGACGACCAGCGCCGCATTGTCGGGATCATTCAGGCCGGGCACCGCCCAGTTGCGGCTGATCATCACCGCCGCCACGCGGTCCTTCATCACCGCGTTCACGGGGGCGGGCAGCGTGGGGATGGTGACGGTCGGCAGCACGCTCCTGGGACCGGGCTTGATCGCGCCGAAATATTTCTCGACCAGCGGCCTGGCGGTGGCGGCATCGATATCGCCGGCCAGCACCAGCACCGCATTGTTGGGACCATAATGGCTGCGGAACCAGTCTTTCACCGTGTCGAGCGTGGCGGCGTCGAGATCGGCCATCGAACCGATGGTGGTGTGGCCATAGGGATGGTTCGCGGGAAACAGCCCCTCGATGATCTTGTACTGGGTCAGGCCATAGGGCTGGTTGTCGCCCTGCCGCTTCTCGTTCTGGACGACGCCGCGCTGCTCATCCAGCACACCCTGCGTCACCGCGCCGAGCAGATAGCCCATGCGATCCGATTCCAGGAACAGCGCCCGGTCCAGCGCGGCGGTCGGCACCGTCTCGAAATAATTGGTGCGGTCGAAATAGGTGGTGCCGTTATAGTCGGTCGCGCCGACCGATTTGAGCGGCGCGAAGAAGTCGCCCGGCGCATTCTCCGATCCGTTGAACATCAGATGCTCGAACAGATGGGCAAAGCCGGTCTTGCCCTTGGGCTCATGCTTGGAGCCGACATCGTACCAGACGCTGACCGCGACGACGGGCGCCTTGCGATCGGTATGGACGACGACCCGCAGGCCGTTGGCCAGGGTGAACTGCTGATAGGGGATGTCGACCGCCTCCACCAGCGTCGCGACCGGCGCGGGCCCGGCGATGGCGGGGGCGTCCTGCGCGAACAGGGGGGCCTGCACCGGCACGACGAACGCCAGGGCGGCGGCGCCGGTCAGCGCCACGGTCTTCATACGCATCTGTTTGAGCTCCCCACGCATCATGTCGGGCCAGCATAGCGGCCGCGGGGTGCGCCGCAATCCCGCCCGCCCATTGCTTTTCGCGACCACCCTTTCGCAATCGAAACGGCCGCCCCATGTTGAGGAGGCAGAGATTTTCGACCCACCCCCTTGTGTTGTATATTTGCAACACCATCTGACCGGGAAAGTGACAGGAACCGCAGATGAACCTCGAAAAATTCACCGACCGCGCCAAAGGCTTTCTCCAGGCCGCGCAGACCGTGGCGATCCGCAACAGCCATCAACGGATCGCCCCCGAACATCTTCTGAAGGCGCTGATCGAGGACGATCAGGGCATTGCGGCCGGCCTGATCCAGGCGGCGGGCGGCGACGCCACGCGCGTCGAGCGCGAGACGGATGCCGCGCTGGCCAGGATTCCCGCCGTGTCCGGCTCGGGTGCCCAAAGCGCGCCGGGGATCGACAATGATCTGGTCCGCGTGCTGGACCAGGCCGAACAGGTCGCACAGAAGGCGGGCGACAGCTTCGTCACGGTGGAGCGGCTGCTGCTCGCGCTGACGCTGGCGTCCACCACCGCCGCGGGCAAGGCGCTGGCGGCGGGCGGCGTCCATGCGCAGGCGCTGAACGGCGCGATCGAACAGTTGCGCCAGGGCCGCACCGCCGACACCGCGGGCGCGGAGGACCGGTATGACGCGCTCAAGAAATTCGCGCGCGACCTGACCCAGGCAGCGCATGACGGCAAGCTCGACCCCGTGATCGGCCGCGACGAGGAAATTCGCCGCACCATCCAGATCCTCGCGCGCCGGACCAAGAACAACCCTGCCCTGATCGGCGAACCCGGCGTCGGCAAGACCGCAATCGCCGAGGGCCTCGCACTGCGCATCGCCAATGGCGACGTGCCGGATACGCTCAAGGACCGCAAGCTGATGGCGCTCGACATGGGCGCGCTGATCGCGGGCGCCAAATATCGCGGCGAGTTCGAGGAACGGCTGAAAGGCGTGCTCGACGAGGTGAAGGCTGCCGAGGGCGACATCATCCTGTTCATCGACGAGATGCACACGCTGATCGGCGCGGGCAAGGGCGACGGGGCGATGGACGCCTCCAACCTGCTCAAGCCCGCCCTCGCGCGCGGCGAGCTGCACTGCGTCGGCGCGACCACGCTCGACGAATATCGCAAATATGTCGAGAAGGACCCCGCGCTCCAGCGGCGGTTCCAGCCGGTCTTCGTCGGCGAACCCACGGTCGAGGACACCATCTCGATCCTGCGCGGCCTCAAGGAGAAATACGAACTCCATCACGGCGTGCGCATCACCGACGGCGCGCTGGTGGCGGCGGCAACCTTGTCCAACCGCTACATCACCGACCGCTTCCTGCCCGACAAGGCGATCGACCTGATGGACGAGGCCGCCAGCCGGATCCGCATGGAGGTGGAGTCCAAGCCCGAGGAGATCGAGACGCTCGACCGCCGCATCCTGCGCCTCAAGATCGAGCGCGAGGGGCTGCGCCGCGAAAGCGACGCCGCCAGCATCGACCGGCTGGAGCATCTGGAGGAGGAACTTGCCAATCTGGAGGAACAGTCGCACGCGCTGACCCAGCGCTGGCAGGCGGAGAAGGACAAGATCGCGGGCGAGGCCAAGCTGAAGGAGCAACTCGACCAGGCCCGGATCGAACTCGACCAGGCGCAACGCGCGGGCGACCTCGGCAAGGCGGGTGAGCTGTCCTATGGCCGCATCCCGCAACTGGAAAAGCAGCTGGCCGAGGCGCAATCCGCGACCGAGGGCGCGATGCTGCGCGAGGAAGTCACCGCCGACGATATCGCGGGCGTGGTCAGCCGCTGGACCGGGGTGCCGGTCGACCGGATGATGCAGGGCGAGCGCGAGAAACTGCTGCGCATGGAAGAGGTGATCGGCAAGCGGGTGATCGGGCAGGAGCAGGCGGTCCGCGCCGTCTCCACCGCCGTCCGCCGCGCGCGTGCCGGGCTACAGGACCCGAACCGGCCGCTGGGCAGCTTCCTGTTCCTCGGCCCGACGGGCGTCGGCAAGACCGAGTTGACCAAGGCGCTGGCCGAATTCCTGTTCGACGATCCCAGTGCGATGGTGCGCCTCGACATGAGCGAGTTCATGGAGAAGCACAGCGTCGCACGGCTGATCGGCGCCCCTCCCGGCTATGTCGGCTATGAGGAAGGCGGCGTGCTGACCGAAGCGGTGCGGCGGCGGCCCTATCAGGTCGTGCTGTTCGACGAGGTGGAGAAGGCGCATGGCGATGTGTTCAACATCCTGCTCCAGGTGCTGGACGATGGCCGCCTGACCGACGGACAGGGCCGCACGGTCGATTTCTCCAACACGCTCATCATCCTGACCTCGAATCTGGGCAGCCAGTATCTGGCCAATCTGGAGGAGGGGCAGGCGGTCGAGACGGTCGAGCCGCAGGTGATGGATATCGTCCGCGCGCATTTCCGCCCGGAATTCCTCAACCGGCTGGACGAGATCATCCTGTTCCACCGTCTGGGCCAAAACCATATGGGGCCGATCGTCGACATCCAGGTCGATCGCGTCGCCAGGCTGCTGGCGGATCGCAAGATCGCGCTGCACCTGACCGAGGCGGCACGCGAATGGCTGGGCCGGGTGGGTTATGACCCGGTCTATGGCGCGCGTCCCCTGCGCCGCGCGGTTCAGCGCCACCTCCAGGACCCGCTCGCCGAGGCGATCCTGCGCGGCGAGGTGAAGGACGGCTCGACCGTCACCGTCGATGAGGGCGACGGGAAGCTGGTGCTGTCGGTGGGATAGGCCATTCTGGGCCGGCATTCGCCGGACGACAGGTCATCCCCTGATGATGACAAAAAAACGGCGGGCATTTCTGCCCGCCGTTTCTTCGTTTCTACACCGGATCTTACAGATCGATGGTGAAGCTGGTGAAGATATACCGCCCGTTTGCATCATAGATGCCCGGATAGGTGTTGCCATTGCCCAACGAACCGATCGGCGCAGCCGTCGAGCTGAGGATCGGCGGCGACTTGTCGAGCAGATTGTTCGCACCGATCCGCAGGGTGTACTTGCCTTCGATCCGCGCCGAAACCGCGAGATCGAAATAGTCCTGCGCCGGAACGCGGGCGTCGCGCGCATAGAAAGCACCCGCCAGATCCTTGTCGGCGACGGTGCGCTCGAACCGGGTTGCCGACAGGTGACGCCAGGTTCCCGAAATCCCGATGCCGCTCATGCCGGTCCATGACAGGACCGCACGATGACGCCACTTCGATTGCGGGAAGCCGCACTGCGCGCCGTACAGGCCCGCGCAGTCGAACTCCGCGCCGACCTTCGACGAGGTCAGCTCGTCGACATAGGTGCCCGCGAAGTTCGCGCTGAAGGTGCCCGCAGTGCTGGTACGCAGCGTGTAGTTGGCCGACACGTCGATACCACGGGTCTTGAGCGTCCCCGCATTGACATTGGTATTCGCCACATAACCCTGCGGCGTCTGCCACAGCGAGCCGTTGCCGTCGCGATGAATGGCACTGCACAAGGTCGGATTGCCGGTCTGCAGGCACTGGCTCAGGATCGTGTCGGAACCGATGACGCCGATGATGTCCTTCACCTTGATGCTGAACAGGTCAACCGTCGCGTTGAAGCCCGGCAGGAAGCTCGGCTGGATCACCGCGCCCACCGTGAACGTATCCGCGGTTTCAGGGCTGAGCTTCGTATTGCCGCCGAGCAGGCCGTTATACTGTTCCGACGGGTTTGGCGCAATCAGGCCGAAACGGCTGGCGGGAACGCCGATACGGGCGCATTGCGCGGCCGTATTGCCGTTGACCAGACCATTGACCGCCGCACCGGCGCAAGGATCGGTCGCGCCGTCATTCTGGACCGACTGCGCCACGAACAGTTCCTGGATGTTCGGCGCGCGCACCGCGCGGTTGTAACCGCCGCGGAAGATCAGGTCGCGAACCGGAGCCCAGGTCAGTTGCCCCTTATACGAGCTGACCGAACCCGACGTGCTGTAATCCGAGTAACGATAGCCACCTTCCAAGGTCAGTTCATGGAAGAACGGACGATCGGTGACCAGCGGCACCTGGATTTCGCCGAACAGCTCCTTGACGTCATACTGGCCGGAATTGGGCAGGGTCGGGCCACCCTGGCCGGCCAGATCGCCGGTCCGGAACGACTGGTCAACTTCCAGGCTCAGCTGCTCCTTGCGATATTCCGCGCCGATCGACAGGCCGATGCCCTGCTCCGACCATGGCGTCTGAACGCCATATTCACCGCCGCGGAAGTTGACCGAACCACTGACCACGGTTTCCTTGGTCTGCCCCTGCTGGAAGCCCGACTGCTGGACATAGTTCAGCGCGGCCGCCGTAATCGGGTTGTTACCGAATATATTGAGCGGAACGCAGTTGGGGTCCGAACCATCGACCACCGAACGACAGACCGGATTCGCGGCCGTGCCGATGACATCGAGCGCGCGGCTCGCCTTCGACACCGAGAACTCGTTGCGATAGATCAGATTGTACTTGGTCGTGCCGTACTGGCCATAGGCGTCGTAGGAGATGCCACGATCAAGATCACCGCGCACGCCCGCGACGAAGCGATAGGACGTGTGCGTGATATCAGCCTGACGGCCACCACCCTCGACATTGCGACGAGCGATCAGCACATTGGCCTTGTTGTACGACGAGCCGTCCGGATTGGTGAAGGCGATCGGATTGCCGTTCGCGTCCGACAGCAGGTTGGACGCGCGGCAGAAGGTCGCGACCTGCAGCGCCGACAGCAACGGGTTGTTGCAGTTCAGCGTCTGGGTGTTGTTGAAGTCCCCCGACGGGGCGATCTGGGCGACCGTGCGGTCGTCCATGAAATTGAACTCGGCATAGGGCTTGAAGGCGTCGCTGACGTCATAATGCGCCATGAAGCCTGCGGTGAAACGCTTGTCGGGCCGCTGATAGTAGTTCAGCGGATTGGCGTTGTACAAGGACTGGCCGGGCACGAGCTGGCCGCTCGAATCGAGCGTGTAGTTGGTCGGCGGGCCACCCTGGATCGCGTCGCCCAGCGTGAAGTTTGCAGGCGCCGAGGTCGCCGAACCACCGCAGCGATAATCCGGGCCGGCATTGCCCGCCGGAACATTCAGGCTGCAAGCGCTGTAGTCGCGGCGGCCCTGGAGAATCGCCTGGATCTCGCGATAGCCCATATAGCCGACGATGTGGCCCTTGCCGTCGCTGGTGCCGGTGCCGACCTTCAGGTTGACGTCGAACTGCTGACCGTCCGTGACATTGCCGCTAGGATAGGGGTAGCCCTTCGCGCGCGCCAGTCCCTGGAACCGGGCGCTGTCGTTATTGTGGTTGTACAGGCCATAGGACGACGTCAGGCTGAGGCCCTGATAATCCGTGTCCAGGATGAAGTTCACGACACCGGCAACGGCGTCCGAACCATAAACCGAGGACGCGCCGCCGGTCAGCATGTCGACCCGCTTGATCAGCGCCTGCGGGATGACGTTGACGTCTGCGGCCGAGCTCTTCGAAACGGGGTCGCCCGGCATCAGACGACGACCGTTGACCAGAACCAGCGTGCGCTGATCGCCCAGGTTCCGCAGGTTGAGCGTCGCCGTGCCGGTCGAACCGTTCGACACCGACGAGGTCTGCGTCGCGAAGGACTGCGGAAGCGTGTTGAGCACATCCTCGATCCGCGAGGCGCCGCGAACCTGGATATCCTGCGCAGTGACGACCGAGATCGGGCTGGCCGACGTCAGGTTCGGGTTGGAAATACGCGATCCGGTGACGACGATGTCGGTCCCATTCCCGCTATTGGCTTGAGCGGGGGCCGGTGCTGCTGCGTCAGCCGCGTCGGCCGGAGCGGTCTGCGCCGCGTCGACCGTCTGCGCGAACGCCGGCATGCCTGCAAAAACCCCGGCGATGACCGTGGTCGTGAGCAGCCCACCGCGCATTATTCTCTTCTTCATTTCAGTCCCCTTTATGCTTTGTCCAACCCTATGGGTCTGGGAAGCACATAATTTTTCACACCTGCTTATGGGCAAGCGATGATCGTGACATTCCATCAAAGCCCGCCCTCTCGCAATCGGTGTCACGGTTGCGCGCAAGATAATTTCTCGATGTAACCTTTTAGACACAATGCGCGCCATCGCTGATCCAGCAGCTTGCCGAAAAGTCCAATCGGCCTATTCTCCGTCGCAGACACCGTTTCACGCGGGTATCGAGCGGCCATCCTCAGCCTGCGGACCAAAGGATCAACGCCTTGATATCAAATATATTATCCAATTTTTGCCGGTATCGGGACGCAGCTACGGCCGCGTCCATCTTCGGCATGGCGATCCTTGCCATGGCCGCCCCGGCTGGTGCCGCACCACAGGACAATCGCTCGGCCCTGCTCTCGGCTGCCGCGCATTGCACGTCGGTTACGGACGCGGCCGAGCGGCTGGCTTGCTATGATCGAACCGTCAATGCGCTGGTCGCCGCGGAACAGAAGCGCGATGTCGTCGTCGTCGACCGCGCGCAGATTCGCCAGACCCGGCGGACCTTGTTCGGATTGAACCTGCCCAATCTCGGGCTGTTCGGCGATGGCGGCGGCAAGGATGAGCCGGATGCGGTAACGCAGATCGAAAGCACGCTGACAAAGGCCGATATCGGTGGCGGGGCCTGGACCTTCACATTGCAGGACGGTGCGCGCTGGCAGCAAACCGACGACAATATCCTGGGGGGCCGGCCGCGCGTCGGCGACAAGGTCGTCATCCGGCGGGGCGCATTGGGCAGTTTCAAACTCAGCCTGGCGGGCCAACCGGCCATCAAGGTCCGACGCGTCAACTAAGGGCCGTCATCGACCGGGCATCGGCCCGGTCACCAACAGCGGGTCGAGCTTGCGCCCGCGCCATTGCAGGCTCCAGTGCAGGTGGGGGCCGGTGGCGCGGCCCGTGGCGCCGACGGCGCCGATCGGCTGACCCTGGCGGACATGGTCGCCGGGGCGGACATCGATGCGCGACAGGTGCAGGAAGGCGCTGTTCAGCCCCTGACCGTGGTCGAGCATCAGCAGATGCCCCTCCAGCGTGAAGGGCTGGTCCGCCGCCAGGATCACGACGCCGTCGGCGGGCGCGGTGACGATGGTGCCGGTGGGGGCCGCGACGTCCGTGCCCGAATGATAGCTGCCCGGTTCGCCGCGATAGACACGCTGCGCGCCGAACAGGCCCGAGAGTCGTCCCCGCGCTGGCCAGCGCAAAGCCTGTCGCCAGCCATCGGCATCAGTCGCCATGCCGCGCGCCGCGCGGATCTGCGCGAGTTCGGCGGGGCGCAGCCGCTGGAATTCGGGATCGGGCACGGGATATTTGGGCAGGCGGTCGAGCCGTTCGATCCGCCACGCGCGCGGAGCGATGGTCAGCGGCTGGCGCACCTGCCGGCCATCGGCCAGCGTCGCGACCAGTTCGGCCGCGGGTGCCGCATCCCGGTCGAACCCCGCGAGGAACGCGCCGTCCGGGGCGATCGGGATCGGCTGCCCGTCCAGCGTCACCGCCACCGCGCCGGCCGGGGCCTGCCCCCGGATCAACCCGCCCTGGCGGAGTTCGCCCGTCCAGCGGAACGCAGTCGGCGGCGCGACGGGCGCGGGCATGGATTGCGCCGCCACCGGATCATGCGGCGCGGCGCAGGCCATCAGCAAGGCCCATATGATCCCGCCGCCCAGCATGTTCATCGCCCCGTCACGGTCATTGCGGCGCCAGCACCTGCGCCGTGGCCTGGGCATCGGCATAGGCTTCCTGCCGCGTGGCATTCCAATAGCGCAGTTCGTCGAGCGGGATGCGCCGCCCCGTCACGGCGCAGACGACATGATCGCCGGGCGACAGGACACGAAAGCCATTGGTCAGATAATGCAGCTTGGCAGGGCGATCGGTGTTCGACATCAACATCGGGGCTTCTCTTGACTGGGATTACAGGAGCGTCGGCTGGTCCGGCTTGGGCTCCCTTTTGGGCTTGTCATAGGTTCGCGACGCGGGCCGCTCAACCCCGGCCCGGTCCGCCCTGCCTCCGTCCCTGCCTCCGTCGACCGCTACGTCCACCGTGCCGTCACGGAACCGCAGCGTCAGCGCCTGTGCCGTCCGTGCCGCCTCCGCCGACGACAAGGTCTCGCCACCTGGCCGCGCGGTGATGCGGGCATAGCCACGCTCCAGGATCCGGTCGGGGTTGAGCGACTGGACCAGCCGCCAGGTCGCGGCCAGCCGATCGCGCCCCCGCTCCACCTGCCGTTCGAGGATCGCGGGACGCAGCGCCGCGCCCGCCCGGTCCAGCCCGCCGCGCGCCAGCGTCACCCGTCGCTCCAGCCCGCGATCGAGCCGCGCCCCCGCCTCGTCGGCGCGCTGGCGCTGCGGCCCGAGCAACTGGTCGCGCTTGGGCAGCAGCCGCGCCATCGCGTCCAGCCGCTCACGCCCGCGTTCGACATAGCGGCGCGCGCATCGCTCCGCCCGCTGGCCGTGCGCCGCCACGGTCAGGCGGAGGTCGGCCAGCACCGGCACCGCGATCTCCGCCGCCGCCGTGGGGGTCGGCGCGCGCAGGTCCGCGGCGTAATCGCACAGAGTCGTATCCGTCTCATGCCCGACCGCCGAGATGATAGGGATCGTGCAATCGGCGACCGCGCGGACCACCACCTCTTCGTTGAACGCCCACAAATCCTCGATCGAGCCGCCGCCGCGCGCGACGATCACCAGATCGGGGCGCGGCACCGGGCCCCCCGCCGGAATCGCGTCGAAGCCTCGAATCGCGGCGGCGACCTCGCTGGCCGAGCCTTCGCCCTGCACCTTGACCGGCCAGACGATGACATGGGTCGGACAACGATCCTCCAGCCGGTGGAGGATGTCGCGAATCACCGCGCCGGTGGGCGAGGTGACGACGCCGATCACCGGCGGCAGGAAGGGCAAGGACCGTTTCCGCTCGCGATCGAACAGCCCCTCGCCCGCCAGCCTAGCCTTGAGCTTTTCGAACAGCGCCATCAGCGCGCCCGCGCCCGCCAGTTCCATCCGCTCGACGACGATCTGGTATTTGGAGCGGCCGGGATAGGTGGTCAGGCGGCCGGTGGCGATCACCTCGATCCCGTCCTGCGGCTGGAACGGCACGCTGTTCGCCGCGCCCTTCCACATCACCGCGTCGATGACCGCATTCTCATCCTTCAGGCTCATATAGACATGGCCGGAGGTGGCGCGCTTATAGCCCGAAATCTCGCCGCGCAGGCGGACATGGCCGAACTCGCCCTCGACCATCCGCTTCAGCTTCTGACTCAGTTCGCCGACCGACAGCGCGAGCGCGTTGTCGCCGGCGATCTCCTCGGCTACCAGCCTGGGGCTTTCGTCATAGGAATAAGGATCGGGCATGAACGTCCTGCTGCTGGGATCGGGTGGCCGCGAACACGCGCTGGCGTGGAAGCTGGCACAGTCGAACGGGTTAGATACGCTCTACGCCGCGCCCGGCAACCCCGGTATCGCGCAGCATGCGACCTGCGTGGGCCTGAACGCGAGCGATCACGCCGCCGTGGTGGCGTTCGTGAAGGACCACGCCATCGGCCTGGTCGTGGTCGGCCCCGAAGCGCCTTTGGTCGATGGTCTCGCCGATTCGCTGCGCGCGGCGGGCGTGCCGGTGTTCGGCCCGTCCAAGGCGGCCGCGCAACTGGAAGGGTCGAAGGGCTTTACCAAGGATCTCTGCCACCGCGCCGACATCCCGACCGCCGGCTATGTCCGCGTCTCGACGCTGGCGGAGGCGCAGGCCGCACTCGCCACGACCTTCGGCCTGCCGGTGGTCATCAAGGCCGATGGCCTGGCAGCGGGCAAGGGCGTGACCGTCGCCTTCACCCGCGCAGAGGCAGACGCCGCGATCGCCGACCTGTTCTCGGTCCCGGGCGCGGAAGTGGTGATCGAGGAATTTCTGGAGGGTGAGGAGGCCAGCCTCTTCGTCCTGACCGACGGCGAGGCGCTGCTCCCCTTCGGCTCGGCGCAGGATCACAAGCGCGTGGGCGACGGCGATACCGGCCCCAATACCGGCGGCATGGGCGCGTACAGTCCCGCGCGCGTCCTGACCCCCGAACTGGAGCAGCAGGCGATCGACCGGATCGTCCGCCCCACCGTCGATACGCTACGCGCCGAGGGGACGCCCTTTTCGGGCGTGCTCTATGCCGGGCTGATGCTGACCGCGCAGGGGCCGAAGCTGATCGAGTATAATGCCCGCTTCGGCGACCCGGAATGCCAGGTGCTGATGCTGCGCTTCCAGGGTGATCTGCTGGCGGTGATGCGGGCGGTGGCCGAGGGGCGGCTGGCCTCGCTGCCCGCGCCCGCTTTCTCGCCCGACCCCGCGCTGACCGTCGTGATGGCGGCGGCGGGCTATCCCGGCACGCCCAGGGCGGGCGGCGCCATCGAGGCGATCGACGCGGCCGAGGCGACCGGCGCGGTCGTGTTCCAGGCGGGCACCCGGATGGACGGCGACCGACTGGTCGCGAGCGGCGGCCGGGTGCTGGCCATCACCGCCAGCGCGGCCAGCGTGGGCGCGGCGCAGGCCGCCGCCTATCGCGCGGTCGATGCGATCCGCTTTCCCGATGGCTTCTGCCGACGCGACATCGGCTGGCGCGAGGTCGCGCGCGAGGCGGAAGGCGCGACGGGAACCGGGCGCTAGGTCCGACGATTGGGCTCGCGATCGGCACCGGTGGATAATAGGGTGAAGCGATGAACGATATTTCTGCAACGGTGGCCAGCCTGCTGCCCGATGGCGTGGCGGCCATCACCACGGTCCATTTCGCCGTGATCGCGCTGGTCGCGATCGCGGCGATCGCGGTCATCCTGATCGGGATGCGCCTCAAACGCCGTCGTGTCCATGCCGCCCGGCAGGTGGAGGAGAATGCGCAGGAAGCGGGGGTCGCCCTGCGCGAGCCCGATGGCGCGCCGATGAACGACGCCGCGCTGGCCGTACCCCAAGGTGCGCCGACGCCTTCGCCGATCCCGACAGCGGCTCCGGCGGCTCCGCCCGTCTCGCCGCCACCGCCACCGCCACCGCCACCGCCACCGCCACCGCCACCGCCGGTCATGCCCGCGCCCGCCAGCCCGGAGGAACCGGTCGTCGCAACCGATCCGCTGTCGAACGAACCCGTCGCCGCCGCCGCGCCGATGGACGCCAGCCCCGCCGCCGAAGCGGCACCGGCCCAACCCGCCGCCGGGGCGGACCGGCCCGGGGACCAGCCGATCACGCTGCTCAAAGGCCTTGGCCCCAAGCTGACCCAGACGCTGGCCCAACATGGCATCACCACGGTCGGCGACATGGCCGCGCTCAGCGAGGCGCAGGCCCAGGCGCTCGACGCGCAGCTCGGTGCCTTTTCCGGCCGCATGGCGCGCGATCGCTGGCTGGAACAGGCCCGGCTGCTCGCCGCCGGGGATCGCAAGGGGTTCGAGGCGGTCTTCGGGCGGCTCTGAGCCAGGCACCCCGACCTCGGCACGACCAGGAAAGACGTTCATGATCCAGCTCGACCCCCGCTCTACCGCCCTGATCCTGATCGACCTGCAACAGGGGATCGTCCCCCGCGCGGGCGGCCCGCGGTCGGGCGAGGCGGTGGTGCAGGCCGCCAGGACGCTGGCCGCCCGCTTCCGCGCGGCGGGGGCGCCGGTGATCCTGGTCCATGTCGGCTTCACGCCGGAGACGATGCCCAGCCAGAACGTCGATCGCCCCAGCCTGCCGCCGGAGGGCACGCCACCCGCCTTCAGCGAACTGGTCCCCGACCTGAAACAGCCGGGCGACATCGTGGTGCTGAAACATCATTGGGGGGCGTTCACCGGCACCGATCTGGACCTCCACCTGCGGCGGCGCGGCGTGCGCACGGTGGTGATCGCGGGGATCGCGACGAACATGGGCGTCGAGTCCACCGCCCGCGCGGCATGGGAACTGTCCTATGACATCGTCATCGCCGAGGATGCCTGCGCGTCGCGGTCGGCGGACCTCCATGCCTTTGCGATCGACCATATCCTGCCGCAGATCGCGCGCGTCACGCCCTCGGACGCGATCCGGCTGGACTGATACGCCGCGACGATCGGGCAGGAGGGACGCGACAGCCTTGCTGACCGAATAATCGCGTACCATTCTTGACGCTTAGCGTCATTGTCGCCACTCCCGCGCGCAGACATTTTTACTGGCGAAAGAGTGCTCCCATGGCATCGGTCAATTTCGACATCCCCCATGAACTGGGTCTGGCCGAGGCGCGCCGCCGAATCGAACAGGGGCTCCCCAAGCTGGAGGCGCATATTCCCGGCGGCGGACAGGTTTCGACCGAGTGGCCCGCCGAGGACCGACTGATGCTGACCATCCTGGCCATGGGCCAGACGGTGAAGGCCGATATGAACATCGCGGATACCGCCGTGACCGGCACCGTCGCGATCCCGATGATGCTGTCGATGATGGCCGGCCCGATCGGCGAGTTCGTGAAGACCAGCGCGGAAAAGATGCTGTCCAGGGAGTGATCCCCGCCGGGCATGATTGGCGGCCATGGCGGGTCCGGCTTTTCCCGGCCGTGCCGATCCGCTAACCGGGCCGCCATGGCCCTGTACCACCCCCTTCTCTTCGCCCTCGATGCCGAGCGCGCCCATGGTCTGACCGTCGCGATGCTGTCGCGCTGGGGCGCGCTGGGCGCCCCGCTGGGCGGCGATCCGGCGCGCTATCCCCGGCTGGCGACCCGGGTGGCGGGGATCGACTTCGCCAATCCGCTGGGGCTGGCCGCCGGAGTCGACAAGAATGGCGAGGCGATCGACGGGTTTTTCGGCCTGGGCTTCGGTATGGTCGAGATCGGGACGCTGACGCCCAAAGCCCAGCCCGGCAACCCCAGGCCCCGCCTGTTCCGGCTGGTCGAGGACAAGGCGGTGGTCAACCGCTATGGCTTCAACAATGGCGGGCTCGACGCGGGGCTGGCGCGGGCCAGGGCCGCGAAGCGCAAGGGCGTGCTGGGCATCAATGTCGGCGCGAACAAGGACGCCGCCGACCGGATCGCCGATTATCGCCACGGCGTGACCCGGGCGGCACCGATCGCCGACTATGTGACGATCAACATTTCCAGTCCCAACACGCCGGGGCTGCGCGATCTCCAGCATGGCGCGGCGCTGGCCGAACTGCTGGCCGCCTCGCGCGAGGCGGCGGGCGCGGTGCCGCTGTTCCTGAAGGTCGCGCCCGACCTCGACCCCGCCCAGATCGACGACATCGCCCGCGCCGCGATCGCGCACCGCATGGACGCGATCATCATCGGCAACACCACCATCACCCGCCCCGATGTGAAGAGCGCCAACGCCGCCGAGACCGGCGGCCTGTCGGGCCGCCCGCTCGCCCCGCTGGCCCGCGCGCGGCTGGCCGATTTCCGCAAGGCCACGGGCGGCGCGATGACGCTGATCGCGGCGGGCGGGATCGACAGCGGCGCGGAGGCCTATGCCCGTATCCGCGCCGGGGCGAGCCTGGTCCAGATCTATTCGGCCCTGGTCTATGAAGGACCGGGGCTGGCGCGCCGCATCCTGACCGATCTCGACGCGCTGCTGGCGCGCGACGGCTTTGCCAGCGTCGCCGCGGCGGTAGGGGCCTGACGTTACGGCTTGGCGGCGGCGGATGCTTGCCGCTAGGGTCCCGATGATGAAGCACTGGCTCCTGTCCGTCGCGGCGCTCGCGCTGCCCTTCGCCACGCCCGCCGCCGCGCGCCAGCCGATAGCCGCCGCCAGGGCCCCGACGGAAGGCATGGTCAGCGCGGCCGACCCCCGCGCCGCCGCCGCCGGGGTGGAAATCCTGCGCGCGGGCGGCAGCGCGACCGACGCCGCCATCGCCACCATGCTGGCGCTCAACGTGGTCGAGCCGCAAAGCTCCGGCATCGGCGGTGGCAGCTATTGGGTGCGCCATACCGCGCGGGGGGGCCGGACCGACGCGATCGACGCGCGCGAAACCGCGCCGATGGCGGCCACCCCCGACTGGTTCTACACCCCCGATGGCCGCCCGCTGAGCCATGCCGAGGCGGTGCCGGGCGGCCGCAGCGTCGGCGTCCCCGGCGCGTTGCGCGGCATGGCGCTGGCCCATGCGCAAGGCGGCAGGCTGCCCTGGGCACGGCTGTTCCAGCCCGCGATCCGGCTGGCACGCGACGGCTTCGCGCTGACCCCGCGCCTCCAGACCGCGCTGACCCGTTACGGCGCGCATGTCGATGCCGCCACGCGCGCGCGGCTGACCGGGGCCGATGGCCAGGTGCTGCCGCTGGGCAGCCTGATCCGCAATCCCGAACAGGCCGCCTTGCTGGAACGCATCGCGAAGCGCGGCCCCGACAGCTTCTATGTCGGGCCGGAGGCGCAGAAGCTGGTGACGACGGTGAACATGGCGGCGCGCAATCCGTCGAAGATGACGACCGGCGACCTCGCCGCCTACGCCGCCAGGCCGCGTCCGCCGCTCTGCGCGCCCTATCGCGGCTATCGGATCTGCAGCATGGGGCCGTCCTCGGGCGGGGGCACGGCCGTGTTGTCGATCCTGAAGCTGCTCGAACGCTTCGACATGGGCAAATTGGGCAAGGATTCGCCCATCGCCTGGCATCTCTTCGCCGAAGCCTCGCGCCTGGCTTATGCGGACCGCGACATGTATCTGGGCGACCCGGATTATGTCCGGGTGCCGCTGAAGGGGCTGTTCGACCCGGCCTATATCGCCGACCGCGCCGCGCTGATCGCGCCCGACCGCACCATGGCCTCGGTCTCGCCCGGCACGCCCCCCGGCGCGCCGCCCCGCGTCCGCGCGCCGGTCAGCGAGGTGCCGGGTACCACCGACCTCGCCGCCGTCGATGCCGCCGGCAATGTCGTCGAGGTGACGACCACGGTCGAGGGATCGTTCGGGTCGGGCCTGTCGATCGACGGAACGATGCTCAACAACCAGCTGACCGATTTCGACATCGTGCCGGTCAAGAACGGCGATCTGGTCGCCAACCGGGTCGAGGGGGGCAAGCGACCGCGCAGCTCCATGGCGCCGACCATCGTCTATGGCCCCGACGGCAAGGTGCGCCTCGCCGTCGGGGCGGCGGGCGGTTCGACCATCATCGCGCAGGTCGCCAAGGCGATCATCGGCGTGATCGACTGGAAGATGAGCGCGCAGGCGGCGATCGCGCAAGGCCTGCTCTTCGCGCCGGGCAAGGTCGCCACGGTCGAACAGGGCACCGCGCTGGAGGCGCTGGTCCCCGGGCTTCGGGCGCTGGGCGAGACCGTGACGGTCGCGCCAATGGGCCTGAAGGCCAACGCCATCGAGCGCGTCGGCGGGCGCTGGGTCGGTGCCGCCGATCCGCGCAGCGAAGGCGCGGCGATCGATATCCAGGGGCGAACCAGCATGATCCGGCGCGTCGGCGACACGCCGAGCCGCCCCGCCGAATAAGCGAATACCGAACAGGCAAACAAAGAGCCCGGTCGCGCGTTGAATGGCGCGATACGGGGCGTGAGAGAGGCACGACGATGCGCACGCTGGAATTCTTCCCCAATCTCGTCACCATGTTCTTCACCCGCGCCGCGGAAAAGGGGGATGCCCCCTTTCTGTGGCGCAAGCAGGACGGCGACTGGCGATCGATCAGCTGGGCCGAGGCGGCACGGCAGGTGGCCAGCCTGTCGGCGGGACTGCGCGCGGCCGGGGTACAGCGCGGCGACCGGGTGATGCTGGTATCGGAAAACCGCCCCGAATGGTGCATCGCCGACCTGGCGATCATGGCGGCGGGCGGCGTGACCGTGCCGACCTACACCACCAATACCGAGCGCGACCATGCGCATATCATCGAGAATTCGGGCGCGCGCGCGATCATCGTCTCGACGCAGAAGCTGGCGACTACCCTGATTCCCGCCGCGCTGCGCTCCAATCATGTCCAGACGGTGATCGGCATCGAGCCGCTGAAGCTGGGACCGAGCCAGATCGAGTGCCGCCAATATGACGCGATGATCGCGCAGCATCCGACGGACCCCGCCCTGGTGGCCGCCGATGCCGATTTCACGCGCGGCGACCTGGCCTGTATCATCTACACCTCGGGCACCGGCGGCGCGCCGCGCGGGGTGATGCAGCATCACGGCGCGATCCTGCACAATTGCGCGGGGTGCAGCACGATCATCGCCGAGGATTTCGGCTGGGACGACGAGGTGTTCCTGTCCTTCCTCCCCCTTTCCCACGCCTATGAGCATACCGGGGGACAGCATTTCCCGATCGCGCTGGGCGGGCAGATCTATTACGCGGAGGGGCTCGACAAGCTGGCCGCCAATATCGAGGAGGTGCGCCCGACGATCATGTTCGTCGTGCCCCGCCTGTTCGAGGTGCTGCATACCCGCATCGCCAAGACGATCGAGAAGAAGGGCGGGCTCGGCGCGCGCCTGCTCCACCAGGCGCTGGCGCTGGGCGCGCGCAGCTATGACGGCCGGGTACGGCTGATCGACCGCCCGGCGCAACTTGCCGTCGCCACATTGTTCAAGCCCAAGATCGCCAAACGCTTTGGCGGCCGGCTGAAGGCGATGGTGTCGGGCGGCGCGCCGCTCAACCCGGAGATCGGACTGTTCTTCCATTCCATCGGCCTCACCCTGCTGCAAGGCTACGGCCAGACCGAGGCCGCGCCGGTCATCGCCTGCAACCGGCCGCGTGCGGGGGTGCGGATGGACACGGTCGGCCCGCCGCTGGCCGATACCGAGGTGGTGATCGCCGAGGACGGCGAAATCCTGGTGCGTGGCGAGCTGGTCATGCACGGTTACTGGCGCAACCCGGTCGAGACCGAGCGGGTGCTGAAGGACGGCTGGCTCCATACCGGCGACATCGGCGAGTTCGACGCGGCGGGGCGGCTGCGCATCACCGACCGCAAGAAGGACCTCATCATCAACGACAAGGGGGAGAATGTCGCCCCCCAGAAGGTCGAGGGGATGCTGACCCTCCAGCCCGAGATCGGGCAGGCGATGATCGCGGGCGACCGCCGCCCCTATATGGTCGCGTTGATCGTCCCGGATGCCGAGTGGACCGCCGAATGGTGCGCCAAGTCGGGCACGGGGTGCAACCGCGCCGCGCTGGACGACGATCTCGATTTCCGCGCGGCGATCTCGGCGGCAATCGACCGGGTGAACCGCGACCTGTCCGTGACCGAGCGTATCCGCCGCTTCATCATCGCCGACGAGCCGTTTGCAATCGAGAACGAACAGCTGACGCCGTCGCTCAAGATCCGGCGCCATGTGTTGCGGGAGGTTTACGGCGAACGGCTGGACGCGCTGTATAAGGGTTAGGGTGGTGCCTTACCGACGGTCTCAGCGCCACCAGCCCCCTCCCTGACCACCCCGGCGAAGGCCGGGGCCCAGGTGCGACGACGCACGTGACTCAGGTCCGAACTTCATCATGACGGCCACTCCCAACTGGGCCCCGGCCTTCGCCGGGGTGGTCAGGGAGGGGGGGACGGTTGAGGGGGAGAGAGGTTTACCGGGGGCGCGACATCCGTACAGACACCGCCCCCCACCCCGGCATCACGCCGGGGTCAGCAGCCCTTCCTTCGCGATCTTCTCGCGCCACACCAGCGGGGCCAGCGTGTGGACGTTCTGGCCCTCGGAATCGACCGCGACGGTGACGGGGAAATTCTCCACGTCGAATTCGTAGATCGCCTCCATGCCCAGATCCTCGAAGCCGACGACCTTCGATCCCTTGATCGCACGCGCGACCAGATAGGCCGCGCCCCCCACCGCCATCAGATAGGCGGACTGGTGGTCGCGGATCGCATCGGTCGCCGCCGGGCCGCGCTCGGCCTTGCCGACCATCGCCAGCAGGCCCTGGTCGAGCATCATGCGGGTGAACTTGTCCATCCGGGTCGCGGTGGTGGGACCGGCGGGACCGACCACTTCCTCGCCGACCGGATCGACCGGGCCAACATAATAGATCACGCGGCCCTTGAACGCGACCGGCAGCTCCTCGCCGCGGTCGAGCATGTCCTTGATCCGCTTGTGCGCGGCGTCGCGGCCGGTCAGCATCTTGCCGTTGAGGAGCAACCGGTCGCCATGCTTCCAGCTCTTCACCTCGTCCGGCGTCAGGGTGTTCAGGTCGACGCGCTTCGCCGCCTGAAGGTCCGGCTTCCAGTCGACCTTGGGCCATTCGTCGAGCTTGGGTGCTTCCAGATAGACCGGACCCGATCCGTCCAGCGTGAAATGAGCGTGGCGGGTGGCGGCGCAGTTGGGGATCATCGCCACCGGCTTGGACGCGGCATGGGTCGGCCAGTCGAGGATCTTGACGTCGAGGATGGTGGACAGCCCGCCCAGCCCCTGCGCGCCGATCCCCAGCGCATTGACCTTGTCGAACAGCTCGATCCGCAGCGCCTCGATGTCGTTCCTCGGCCCGCGTTCCTTGAGCTGGCCCATGTCGATCGCGCCCATCAGCGATTCCTTGGCGAGCAGCACGGCCTTTTCCGCGGTGCCGCCAATGCCGATGCCCAGCATCCCCGGCGGGCACCAGCCGGCACCCATTTGCGGCACCGTCTCAAGCACCCAGTCGACGATCGAGTCGGACGGGTTCATCATCTTGAACTTGGACTTGTTCTCCGACCCGCCGCCCTTGGCCGCGACGTCGACGCTCACCCTGTTGCCCGGCACCATCTCGACATGCAGGACGCTGGGTGTGTTGTCCCTGGTGTTGCGGCGGGTGAAGGCCGGATCGGCCAGGATCGAGGCGCGCAGCTTGTTCTCCGGGTGGAGATAGGCGCGGCGGACGCCTTCATCGACGACCTCCTGCAGCGAACGGTCGCCCGACAGGCGGCAATCCTGCCCCCATTTCACGAAGACGGTGACGATGCCGGTGTCCTGGCAGATCGGGCGATGCCCCTCCGCGCACATGCGGCTGTTGGTCAGGATCTGCGCGATCGCATCCTTGGCCGCCGGGCTCTTCTCGGCCTCATAGGCCTTACCCAGGGCACGGATATAATCCATGGGGTGGTAATAGCTGATGAACTGGAGCGCGTCGGCCACGCTCTCGATCAGGTCGGTGTCGCGGATCAGGGTCGTCATGCCGCGCCTTTTGCGCCAGCCGGGCGGGCCATGCAATGCGCCAATCTTATCCCGCGCAGATCGCCCCGCAATCAACGACTTGGTCTAAACCCAATATAAACCTTGTTGATGCAGGTTAGACGAACACGTCTGGGAGTCGACCACCGCGCATGACCTCGCCATTCCTCGACCGGATCGGATTCCTCGCCCTGATGGGACTTGTCGAGGATAACGACGAGCTGCTCGGCAGCGTCCACATGACCCGCCTGCGTCAGCTGGCCATGACGTGGCCGCTCGCCCTGGCACAAACGCTGGTCATGCTGGCCATCATTCTGGTCCTGTCCTTCATCTATGACCCCCAGGCCATCCTGATCGAAAAGGCGGTGGCGAGCGTGGTGCTGCTGACCGCGACGGTCGTGTTCGGCCTGATCCTGTGGCGCGGAATCGCGCGGCAATGGCCCATCTATCGGTTGAAGCAATGGCTGTCGGCGATGAGCGTGATGCTGGCGCTGGCGACCGGGCCGATGCTGATGATCGTCGCGAGCGCCCACGGCGGGACGGCGGACTGGATCGCGGCGGTGACGCTGATCGGCGCGCTATGGTCGATCATATCGATGATTCATCCCATGCGGGGGGCGATCATCGGCTATTCCTTCGGCTTTGCCTTCATGACACCCTTGGTCGCCATGGCGGCGCAATTGCCAGCGCTGCCCACCGTGGCGGCGGTCCTTCCGCCCCTGATCTTCCTGGTTCTCAAGGCCCGGCGCACCGGCCGGATGGACTATGAGGCCGCCCGTGCCCGCGCGCGCGAATTCGGCCAGGGGCAACAGGCGGTGAAGATGATCGCCGAGTTCGAGGAGCATGGCACCGGCTGGTTCTGGGAAACCGACCGGCAGGGACGGCTGACCTATCTGTCGAAAAAGGTCGCCGACGATCTGCGCGCCGCCGGGATGGAGAGCCGGGGCCGGATATTGACCGACCTGTTCCAGATGGACCCGTCGGCCCCCGGCACGGAACGCACCCTGACCTTCCACATGGCGTCGCGGACCAGCTTTTCGGACTATACCGTTTGCGCGGTGTCGGCGACGGGCGCGGATCCCGATCGCTGGTGGTCGATGTCCGGGCGACCGATCATCGACAGCATCGGCCGGTTCCGCGGCTTCATCGGCTCGGGATCGGACCTGACCGAGATGCGCCGCTCCGAAGCCGAGATCACGCGCCTCGCGCTGTTCGACAGCCTGACCGGGCTCGCCAACCGCCAGCGGATGAAGCTGTCGCTCGACAAGACGCTGAAACAGTCGATCAGCCCCTATCGCCCGACCGCGCTGTTCCTGATGGACCTGGACCGGTTCAAGGCGGTCAACGACACGCTGGGGCATCAAGCGGGCGATATCCTGTTGCAGCAGGTCGCACGGCGGCTGGAGCAGGCGGTCGGCGATGTCGGGCTGGTCGGGCGGCTGGGCGGCGACGAGTTCCAGATCCTGTTGCCGGGGATCGACGCACGCGACCGGCTGTCGGTCCTCGCGTCCAGCATCATCGCCACGCTGTCGCGCCCCTATGACATTCAGGGCAACGAAGTGACGATCGGCTGTTCGATCGGCATCGCCATCGCCCCCCAGGACGGCGAGGATTCGCAGACGCTGATCCGCAATGCCGATCTCGGCCTGTACGCCGCCAAGGGCGATGGGCGCGGCGTGCATCGTTTCTATGCCGAGTCGATGCTGGAGGGTGCGCGCAGCCGGAAGCGGATGGAGGAGGATCTGCGCGTCGCACTGGCGCAGGATCAGTTGCACCTCGCCTATCAGCCGGTGGTATCGACTCGCGACGAAGAGATTGTCGGGTTCGAGGCTTTGCTGCGCTGGCGCCATCCCGAGCTGGGCGATATCTCGCCGGGGCAGTTCGTGCCGGTCGCGGAGGAATGCGGCCTGATCGAACAGATCGGCGAATGGGTGCTGCGCACCGCCTGTGCCGAGGCGGCGAGCTGGCCCCGGCCCGCGCGCGTCGCGGTCAACGTGTCCTCGATCCAGTTCGTCAAACCGCATCTTCCCACGCTGGTGGCGCAGGCGCTCGCGCAATCGGGGCTCACCCCGGAGCGGCTCGAGCTGGAGATCACCGAAAGCGTCTTCCTCAACGACAATCATGAGTCGGAACGCAAATTCGCTGCGTTGAAGGCACTGGGCATCCGGCTGGCGCTCGACGATTTCGGCACCGGCTATTCGTCGCTCGGCTATCTGCGGCACGCGCCGTTCGACAAGATCAAGATCGACAAGTCCTTCGTCCGCGGCGCGGTGCGCCCGGGCAATCGCAATGCCGCGATCATCGGCGCGATCGTGTCGCTGGCCGACACGCTGGGTATGGAAACCACCGCCGAGGGCGTCGAGTTGCAGGACGAGATCGACCTGATCCGCAATCTGGGGTGCAGCCACATCCAGGGCTATATCTATGGCAAGCCGGTGGCCGTGGCCGAGGTGCACCGGATGCTGCACGAAGGTGGCGGCCGCGCGACGCCGGTCGGGTTGAAATCGCTGCGCCGGTCGCGCGTGAAGATCCTGCGAACCGCGCAGATCGTGTCGGGCGGGGCCAATATCGATGTCCGCATCCGCGACCTGTCCACGACCGGCATGATGATCGAAGGGTTGCCGCCCGCCTATATCGTCTGCGGCGCGGCCATCGGGGTGCGCATGGGCGCCGACAAGCCATTGCGCGGCTATATCCGGTGGGAGCGCGAAGGGCGGGTCGGCGTCGCCTTCGCCACGCCCTTGCCCGACGACCATCCCTGGCTCGACCATGCACCGCAGGACGCCGAGCAGCGCTATTCGGGTTGATCCCGCGTTCCGGAGGGGCGATCGGCACATCATCCGTCATTTGGCCCGTCCGCAGGCCGAAGGCGATCTCCCCCGATAGCTTGCCCCCTATATACCCGCCCCATGGAGGGGTCGCGCGGATCGGTCCGTCGGCGCCGCTGGTGCCGCCATTCGACCCGGCGCAGCCACTTAAAAAAATTTTTAAGGGCTTGCGCTTCGCGAACCCCGCGGACATCCATGCGTCGCGGTCGCCAAGCCGCTTTCCGCGGCGGTCATTCGTCGCAACCAAGCCCCTTCCCATGCTTTACCCCCCTTGCGGTGTCCGCCGGGATTTTACACTATGGATAGTGTAGGAAGTCGGGAACGCCCCCAATAACTGGTAGAAGGAGAGCATGCCGACAGGCATGACCGGGATTGCGCAGAGACCCGAGGACAGGGTCCGCCAGTCCCCCCTCATTGGGATCGCACCATGCCTTGCGCAGGGTGCCATGGGGCCGGGCCCCGACTCGAACGGATCAAGAACAAAGGAGCGGCATCAATGATGGATTTCAGGGATGGCCGGGATAGCGACATGACCACTGACATGCTTGAGAAAATGGCGTCCGATGGCGCCACCACGGCCCCGACGCCCGCCGACACCAAGTCGGTGCGTCCGCAACCCTATCCGGTCGAGGTCGACCATGCGCGCGATGCGCGGCTGACCGATTTCGGCAAGGAAACGCTGCAGGACCGCTATCTGCTGCCCGGCGAGGGCTATCAGGATCTGTTCGTCCGCGTGGCCTCGGCCTATGCCGACAATGCCGAGCATGCGCAGCGGCTCTATGACTATATCTCGAAGCTGTGGTTCATGCCCGCCACGCCGGTGCTGTCGAACGGCGGCACGGGGCGCGGCCTGCCGATCAGCTGCTATCTCAACTCGGTGCCCGACAGCCTGGACGGCATCGTCAAGACCTGGAACGAGAATGTCTGGCTGGCGTCGCGCGGCGGCGGCATCGGCACCTATTGGGGCCAGGTGCGCGGCATCGGCGAACCGGTCGGGCTGAACGGCAAGACCAGCGGCATCATCCCGTTCGTGCGCGTGATGGACTCGCTGACGCTGGCGATCAGCCAGGGGTCGCTGCGCCGCGGTTCGGCCGCCTGCTATCTCGACATCTCGCACCCCGAGATCGAGGAGTTCCTCGAAATCCGCAAGCCGAGCGGCGACTTCAACCGCAAGGCGCTGAACCTCCATCACGGCGTGCTGATCCCCGACGCCTTCATGGAAGCGGTGCGCGACGGCGCCGAGTGGCAGCTCAAGAGCCCCAAGACGGGCGAGGTCCGGGCCACGGTCGATGCGCGCGCGTTGTTCCAGAAGCTGGTCGAGACCCGCCTGGCGACCGGCGAGCCGTACATCGTCTTCGCCGACCATGTGAACCGGAACATGCCCCGGCATCACCGCGAACTGGGCCTCAAGGTCTCGACCTCGAACCTGTGTTCGGAAATCACCCTGCCGACCGGGCTGGATCACAAGGGCCAGGATCGCACGGCGGTCTGCTGCCTGTCCTCGCTGAACCTGGAAACCTGGGACGAATGGAAGGACGACAAGCAGTTCATCGAGGACGTGATGCGCTTCCTCGACAATGTCCTTCAGGATTATATCGACCGCCACGAGCCGGGCATGGAGCGCGCGGCCTATTCGGCGGGCCGCGAGCGTTCGGTGGGCCTGGGCGTGATGGGCTTCCACAGCTTCCTCCAGGCGCGCGGCATCCCCTTCGAGGGGGCGATGGCCAAGTCGTGGAACCTGCGGATGTTCAAGCATATCAGCGCGCAGGTGAACCAGGCGTCGATGACGCTCGCCGTCGAGCGCGGGCCGTGCCCCGACGCCGCGGACATGGGCGTGATGGAGCGGTTCAGTTGCAAGATGGCGATCGCGCCGACCGCGTCGATCAGCATCATCTGCGGCGGCACCAGCGCCTGCATCGAACCGATCCCGGCGAATATCTACACCCACAAGACGCTGTCCGGGTCATTCGTCGTCAAGAATCCCTATCTCGAAAAGCTGCTGATCGAGAAGTCGAAGAACTCGGACGCGGTGTGGAATGCGATCCTCGAACATGGCGGGTCGGTCCAGCATCTCGAATTCCTGTCCCAGGAAGAAAAGGACACGTTCAAGACCTCGTTCGAGATCGACCAGCGCTGGCTGCTCGAACTGGCGGGTGACCGCACGCCCTATATCGACCAGGCCCAGTCGCTGAACCTGTTCATCCCGGCGGACGTCGAAAAATGGGATCTGCTGATGCTGCACTTCCGCGCATGGGAGCTGGGCATCAAGTCGCTCTATTATCTCCGCTCCAAGTCGGTGCAGCGCGCCGGGTTCGCCGGGTCCGGCGGGGTCGAGGCGGACAATACGATCAGCGCGCCCAAGTTCGAGATCGGCGAGACGACCGATTACGACGAGTGCCTGGCCTGCCAGTAACAGGATGACCGGCCGGGGCGGCCCTGTCGCCGCCCCGGTCCCGTAACGGACGCATCATGGCCCACGCTTCTGCCCAGACAGCAAAAACCCCGGCCCGCATCATGCGGACCGGGGCGGGTGCGACCTTGTTCGACGCCGGATTATTCGGCGGTTTCGAACTGGTCGACCGCGTTCTGCGCGGTGGCCGACAGGCGGACCTTGTCGCCCTCGACCTCGGCGACGAGCCCGATCGGCAGGTAATGATGCTTGGCGCCCTGCCCGTCCTGGGTCTGGGGGCTGTCGGTCTTGGTCAACTTGATGCGATCGCCCTGGACATGATCGACCGTGCCGACATGGACGCCGTCGGCACCGATGACTTCCGCATGTTCCTTGATCTGGCTGACATCGACCATGTTCAATCTCCTGTGTCGGGTTCGGTTTCGGAACGCGCCACGCCGGAAATGGTCGCATGACAAATGCGACGATCATGTATGCGGTGGCCCTGGTGCTGGCCGGGATCGGCATGGCCCTGTTGCTGCAACTCCGCATCCCCCGATCGGACGAGGGCCGCTATGCCCGGCTGATCGCGGGCACCATGTTCGCCATGGGCGGGATCATTCTGGCCGGTTTCGCGACCGCTTTGCGCTCCTGGCAAAGCAGCGGCTGAACCGGCCTTCACCCTCTTCCTATTATTCGTATCCGGAGTAACCCCGATGTCCCTCCTCCAAGCCTCCAAACAATATAAGCCCTTCGAATATCCGTGGGCGTTCGAGTTCTGGAAGCGCCAGCAACAGCTCCACTGGCTGCCCGAAGAGGTGCCGCTGGGCGAGGATTGCCGTGACTGGGCGCAGAAGCTGACCGATCATGAGCGCAACCTGCTGACCCAGATCTTCCGCTTCTTCACCCAGGCGGACGTCGAGGTGCAGGACTGCTATCACGAGAAATATGGCCGGGTGTTCAAGCCGACCGAGATCAAGATGATGCTGACCGCCTTCTCCAACATGGAGACGGTGCACATCGCGGCGTACAGCCATCTGCTCGACACGATCGGCATGCCCGAGAGCGAGTATGGCGCCTTCCTCGAATATGCCGAGATGAAGGACAAGCACGACTATCTGCAGAAGTTCGGCGTCGACAATGACGAGGACATCGCGCGCACGCTGGCGATGTTCGGCGGCTTTACCGAGGGAGTGCAGTTGTTCGCGTCGTTCGCGATGCTGATGAACTTCCCGCGCTTCAACAAGATGAAGGGCATGGGCCAGATCGTCACCTGGTCGGTGCGCGACGAATCGCTGCACTGCGAAGGGATCATCCAGCTCTTCCATGCCTTCACCAAGGAACGCGGCTGCCTGACCAAGGCGGTGAAGGACGATATCGCCGACCAGTGCCAGACGACCGTGCGGCTGGAAGACAATTTCATCGACCTGGCATTCGAGATGGGGCCGGTCAGCGGCATGACCGCCAAGGATATCAAGAAATATATCCGCTTCATCGCCGACTGGCGGCTGAGCCAGCTGGGGCTGAAGCCGATCTACATGATCGACGAGCATCCCCTCCCCTGGCTGACCCCGCTGCTCAACGGCGTGGAACATGCCAATTTCTTCGAAACCCGCGCGACGGAATATTCGAAGGCGGCGACGCGCGGCCAGTGGAACGATGTCTGGGACGCGTTCGACAAGCGCCAGAAGGCCAAGACCGGCAAGGCCGCCAACGAGGAAGCGGGCGAAACCGGCGACATGTTCGCGGCCGAGTAACCGGGATCGGGGCGGGCTACGGCCCGCCCTTCCTCATCGGCGATCGGGAGGGACTTGCCCGGCAGACGGCACCGCCATCGCCCGATGCGACGCGCAACGGGCGTCGTTCCAGGCCCGCTCCGCCAGGTCTCGCTTATCCCCGGAACAGATTCCCCAGCACCCCGCGCACCACCGCGCCGACGATGCCGCCGTCGCTGCCCGAGCGCCGCCGGGTTCCGCCGCCGAACACCTGCTTGCCGATCTCGTTCGCCACCTGTCGCCCGATCGACGAACTGGCCGAGCGCGCCGCGCTGGTCGCCATCTTGGCCCAGGGCGAATCGGCCGCCGCGCGCGCGTTGCGATCGGCTTCGCGCTGTTCGGCCAGGCGGGCGCGCTCGGCGTCCTTGGCGGCCTTCGCCTCGACCTTGGCCGCCTGTGCCGCCTGTTTGTCGGCGTCGTTCTGCGCCTTGGCCTCGGCGGCGGCGGCGGCGGCCTCCTGCGTCTTGGCGGCGAGCAATTCCTCGGCCGATTCGCGGTCGATCGCCTGGTCATATTTGCCGCCCACCGCATCGGTGTCGATCAGCACCCGGCGTTCCTCGGGCGTGGCAGGCCCCACCCGGCTGCGCGGCGGAGCGATCATCGTGCGTTCGACCGGCGAGGGCGCGCCATCGGGCTGGAGCAGCGACACCAGCGCCTCGCCCACTTTCAACTCGGTGATCGCGGTGGCGACGTCGACGCCCGGATTGGCGCGGAAGGTCTGCGCCGCCGAACGCACCGCCGACTGGTCGCGCGGGGTGAAGGCGCGCAGCGCGTGCTGCACGCGGTTGCCGAGCTGCCCGGCGATCTTGTCGGGCACGTCGATCGGGTTCTGGGTGATGAAATAGACGCCGACGCCCTTGGAACGGATCAACCGCACGACGCGCTCGATCGTGTCGACCAGCGCGGGGGCGGCCTCGTCGAACAGCAGATGCGCCTCGTCGAAGAAGAAGACGAGCTTGGGCTTGTCCGGATCACCGATCTCGGGAAGCTGCTCGAACAGTTCGGACAACAGCCAGAGGAGGAAGGTGGCGTAAAGCTTGGGGCTCGCCATCAACTGGTCGGCGGCGAGGATATTGACGACGCCGCGCCCCGAATCGTCGACGCGGATCAGGTCGGCCAGTTCGAGCGCGGGCTCGCCGAAGAAATGCTCGCCCCCCTGCGTCCGCAACTGGAGCAGTGCCCGCTGGATCGCACCGACCGACTGTTTGGACACATTGCCGTAGGTGGTCGTCAGCTCGTCCGCCCGCGCGGCGCACTCCACCAGCATCGCCTGAAGATCGTCGAGGTCGAGGAGCAGCAGCCCTTCCTTGTCCGCGACATGGAAGGCGATGGTCAGCACACCCTCCTGCGTCTCGTTCAGACCCATCATCCGCGACAGGAGCAGCGGCCCCATTTCGGACACGGTGGCGCGGACGGGATGCCCCTGCGCGCCGAACAGGTCCCAGAACTGGACGGGCGTGGCCTCATAGACCCAGTCGGCCATGCCCAGTTCGGCGGCGCGCGCGCTGAACGCCGCATGGGTCTTGCCCATGGGCGATCCCGCCAGTCCCAACCCCGACAGGTCGCCCTTCACATCGGCGACGAAACTGGGCACGCCCGCACGCGAAAAGCCCTCGACCATGGTCTGGAGCGTCACCGTCTTGCCGGTGCCGGTCGCGCCCGCGATCAGGCCATGCCGGTTCGCGCGCTTGAGGTCGATTGCCTGGGGCTTGCCGCCGCCCATGCCGATGAAGATGCCGTCCATGGCCGCATCTTATCGCGCGCATTGGTGACGGGAATAGGAAAAGGGCCGCCCGGCCAATGCCGGACGACCCTTTTTGAACCCCGATCGGGCCGATCCTATTTGATGCGCAGCGGCATCAGGCGATCGGCGATGCGGCCGCGGGTGATCTGCGCCAGCACCTGCGGCCGACCGGCGGCCTTGGCCTCCGCCACGATCCGCTGGACATCGGCCGCGCTGCGCACCGGCATGCCGTTGATCGCCGAGATCACGTCGCCACGCTTCAGCTTGGACGCCGCATCGCTCGACGGATCGACCGCCGCGACGACCACGCCCTGGGTCGCGGGATCGACATTGATCGCCCGCGCGATCGCCGGGGTCAGCACCTGCACCGACAGGCCCAGACCGCCACGGGCGGCGGGAGCCGCCTGCGCATCGTCATCGCTGTCGGGGAAGGCGTCCGAGCCATCGCCCAGCGTCGCGGCCAATTCCTCGTTCGACGGCCGCTTGGCGGCGGTCGCGGTCAGCGTCAGCGGCTTGCCGGCGCGCAGCACCTCGAGCTGGACGCGGGCATTGGGCTGCACATTGGCGACCAGATAGGACAGCGTCTGCTCGGGCGTGACCGCCTGACCATTGACCCTGGTCACCACGTCGAACGCCTTCAGCCCCGCCTTGGCGGCCGGGCCGCTGGGTTCGACCTTGGCGATGATCTCACCCTGCCCCTTGGGGATGCCCAGCGAGGCGGCGACATCGTCGGTCACCGGGCCGCCGATCTGCACGCCCAGATAGCCGCGCTCGATCTTCTCGCCCTTCATCAGCTTGTCGATGATCGGCTTGGCATCTTCGGCCGGGATGGCGAAACCGATGCCGATATTGCCCCCCGACTGCGAATAGATCTGGCTGTTGATGCCGATGACATTGCCGTTCATGTCGAACATCGGGCCGCCGGAATTGCCCTGGTTGATCGCCGCGTCGGTCTGGATGAAGCGGTCATTCGCGCCGCCCTGGCCGGTCACGCGGTGGACGGCCGAGACGATCCCCGCCGTCACCGTGCTCGACAGGCCGAAGGGCTGGCCGATCGCCAGCACCCAGTCGCCGGGACGCGCGCGCGACGAATCGCCGAAGCGGACGAAGGGCAGGTTGGTGCCCTGGATCTTCAGGACGGCCAGGTCAGAAGTCTCGTCACGACCGACGACCTTGGCGGTATATTCCTTGCGATCGTTCAGCGTGACGGTGATCGAATCGACCGAGGCGCCCTGTGCGCCCGGCGCGATCACATGGTTGTTGGTGACGATGTATCCGTCGGGCGAGATCAGGAACCCCGACCCGAGCGAGGCGCCTTCGCGCTTTTGCGGCTGCGGCCCGCCCTGGCCACCGAACTGGCCGAAAAAGCCCTCGAACGGCGTGCCCGCAAAGGGGTTGGCGGGCTGTTTCACGGTGATCGACTGCTTGGTCGAGATATTGACGACCGCCGGCTGGAGCTTTGCGACCATGTCGGCAAAGCTCATCGGCGCGCCGGCGCGCGGGGCCACGGCCTGGATCGCGCCGGGTTCGTTCTGGGCAACCTGCGCCGTGCCGGGTTGCAGGGCCAGGGTCGCAGTCGCGCCGCCAAGGAGGAGCGCACTGGTAATGGCGTAGGCGTAACGCACTGGGCTGAGGTCCTCTCAATGAAAATTCAGTTTGACCGTGTCTTATTTGCCACGGTCTGGCTGAACAATGCTTGAATATGAACGAGCCGAAAGGCGGATAGACCCGCCTATCGGCCCGGTGCGGTAAATTCCTTCAGATAGCTGTTGTTCGGCGACAGGATGATCTGGGTCGATCCGCGATCCTGCTGCGCGCTGCCGTCCGCGCCGAACGTGTGGCGATAGGACTGCATGGCGCGGTAGAAATCATAGAAGCCCGCATCCTTGCCGAAGGCTTGGGCATAGATCTGCGCCGCCTGCGCATCGGCATCGGCGCGCACGATCTGCGCCTGCTTCTGCCCCTGCGCAGCGATGGTGATCGCCTCCTGCTGGCGCGCGGTCTGCATCCGGCGCAGCGCGCTTTCCAGCGGCGTGCCCTGCGGCAGCTCGGCCTCCTTGATGCGGACATCGACGATCTGCACGCCATATTGGCGCGCGATGCGGTCGAGCCGGACCTGGATCGCGTCCATCACCTGGCCACGCTCGGGGCTGAGCAGTTCGGAGAAGCGACGCTTGCCGAGTTCGTTGCGCAGCGCCGAGCCGAAGATCGGCCGCAACTGGTTCGCGACGCCCTCCTCGCTGCCCGCCGTCGCCAGCATCCGCCGGGGGTCGATCACGCGAAAGCGCGCAAAGGCATCGACATTCATGCGAAGCTGATCGGTCGACAGGACCTGGGTATTCTCCAGGTCGAGGTCCAGCACCCTTTTGTCGACCCATACGATGCGGTCGATGAAGGGGATGCGCGCGATCAGCCCGGCACCGCTTTCGCCGACCTGCTCGCCGGGGCGATAGCCGTTGACGATCCGGCGCGGCTGTTCGAAGCGATAGATCACCGCCTGCTTGGTCTCGGGCACGATGGCGAAGGTCGCCGCCGCGACGATGACCGCGATCAGCACCGCGACGCCCAGCAGGATGGGGTTGCGCATCGACAGGCCGTTCACTGGCCGCCTCCCTGCTGCGCGGCGGGCGCGGCAGCGGGTGCGGGGGCCTGTGCCACCACTTCGGCGGGCGGGTTGGGCATCGGCCGCGCCTTGGACAGCGGCAGATAGGGCACCACGCCCGGCGTCTCGACGATGGTCTTGTCCGATTTGGCCAGCACGGCCTCCATGGTCTCGTAATACATGCGCCGACGCGTCACTTCGGGGGCCAGGCGATATTGCTCGTACATCTTGTCGAACTGCGCGGCCTCACCCTGCGCGCGGGCGATCACCTGCTGCGCATAGGATTTCGCCTGGTTCACATTGGCGACCGCTTCCTGCTGCGCCGCCGTGACCTTGTTGAAATCGTCGACGATCTGCTGCGGCGGGGTGGCCTGCTTGATCGCGACGCCCTGCACGCGAACGCCCGCATGATATTCGTTCAGGATCGTCTGGGTCAGATCCTGCACCCGCTGCTCGATGCCGGTACGCCCCGAACCCAGCGCCTGGTCCAGCGTGGTCTCGGCGATCACCGCGCGCATCGCGCTTTCGGCGGCGGCGCGCACCGTCGCCTGGGGCTGGGCGAGGCGGAAGGCGAAATCGCGCGGATTGGCGATGTCCCAGCGCACCGAATAGGTCAGGTCGATGATGTTCTGGTCGCCGGTCAGCGTCAGATTCTCGCCCGACCCCTCCGGGAAATTCTCGGTCCGGATCTTCTGGACGTCGAGCACCCGCACGCTGGCGATCGGAGCCGGGGCGGTGATCTGGATGCCGGGCTCCAGGATGCCGGTATACCGGCCGAAATAGGTGACGACGCCGCGCTGCTGCGGGCCGATCGGATGGATCGAGGTATAGAGCACCCAGATGCCGAACAGGATCGCCGCGCCGATGACCCAGATCGTCCGCCCCGGTGCGCCGGGCAGGCCGCCAAAGCCGCCGCCCGATCCACCGGGGCCGTCGCCCGGACCGCCACCGCCCGATCCACGCGCCTTGCGAATGAACTCGTCCAGCGCGGTCGGCTTCGCCGAAGCCTTTCGCCCGCCCGGCGGCGGTGCCCAGGGATTGCG
Source organism: Facivitalis istanbulensis (assembly GCF_040560405.1). Lineage (NCBI taxonomy): Bacteria > Pseudomonadati > Pseudomonadota > Alphaproteobacteria > Sphingomonadales > Sphingomonadaceae > Facivitalis > Facivitalis istanbulensis. The sequence goes on along the minus strand of NZ_JAVSCQ010000003.1, from coordinate 13,761 downwards.
GGGACCGCCCCCGGCGGAGTCATCGCCGGACCCGCCCCAGGGGCCCTTTGGCGTTTCGGCGGCAAGAATGGGGGGGCGTCGAAACCGGCCCGTCAGCTTTCTCATAGTCATCGTTATAGGAACGGTTCGCCGACAAAAACAGTGCCAAGGCGCGGATCGCGTCCTATCTGCACCGCATGAGCATGATCGAGACGGTGAAGGCGGCGGTGGCCGCCGTGGCGGGCAAGCGCGCGAGCGTGCGGATGGAAGGGCCGCGCGCGGGCGTGGTCCTCGACACCACGGGACTGGCCGGCGCGGAACGGCAGGCGCTGGAACAGGATGTGAAGGCCGCCGCGCTGCAATCGGGCGCCGAGGATGTGCGCGTCGTCCTGACCGCCGAGAGACGCGAACGCCGGATCATCGCGGTCGCCAGCGGCAAGGGCGGCGTGGGCAAGTCGACCCTGTCGGCCAATCTGGCCATCGCGCTGGCGCGGGCCGGGCACAAGACCGGCCTGGTCGATGCCGATATCTATGGCCCGTCGCAACCGCGCCTGATGGCGGCCGAAGGCGTGAAGCCGGTGGCGCAGGATGGCAAGCTGCAACCCGTCCCCACGCCTTACGGCGTCTCCCTGCTGTCGATGGGCCAGCTGGTCGAGCCGGACAAGGCGATCGCCTGGCGCGGCCCGATGGCGGCGGGCGCGCTGAGCCAGCTGGTCGATGGCGACTGGGGCGCGACCGAGATGCTGGTCCTCGACCTGCCGCCGGGGACCGGCGACGTGCAACTGACCATGGTGCAGAAGCATCGCCCGGCGGGGGCGGTGATCGTGTCGACGCCGCAGGATCTGGCGCTGATCGATGCGCGGCGGGCGATCGACCTGTTCGTCAAGGCGGGCGTACCGATCCTCGGGCTGGTCGAGAATATGGCGGGCTATTGCTGCCCGCATTGTGGCGGAATGTCCGATCCGTTCGGACAGGGCGGCGCGGAAGCGGCGGCGGCGGAGCTGGGCATCACGTTCCTGGGCCGGGTGCCGCTGACGATCGCGATCCGCACCGCCTCCGACGCCGGACGCCCGCCCGCCGCCGACGCCGAGGACAGCGTGTTCGCCCCGATCGGAGCCGGGGTGGTACAGGCGTTGAACCGGCTTTCCGCCCGCGCATGAAACCGGCGGCGGGGCGCGGCGTTTGGACATGACCCTTCCGCCGCGCCCCGCAAGGCGACGGCCGGAGGCGCGCAGAAAGGGACGATGATGCCGTTGACCGCCGATGCCGATATCCGCCAGCTCCTGTCGGGCGCGCGCACGATCGCGATGGTCGGCGCGTCGGACCGCCCCGACCGTCCGTCCTATGGCGTGATGAAGCGGTTGCAGGATCATGGCTATCGCGTGATCCCGGTCAATCCGCAGATCACGGGCGAACATATCCATGGCGAGTTCGTGTTCCGCGAACTGTCGCAACTCGGCGACCCGGTCGACATCGTCGATATTTTCCGCCGGGCCGACGCGGTCGGCCCGATCGTCGAGGAGGCGATCGCGATCGGGGCCAAGGCCATCTGGATGCAACTGGGCGTGGTGAACGAAGAGGCCGCCGCGCGCGCCGAGGCCGCCGGGCTGATCGTCGTCATGGATCGATGCCCCGCGATCGAGATCCCACGCCTCGGCATTCCGCCGCTTTCGTCCCGGCCCGACGCCTGACCCACCGGATCGAGGAGACAGGCCGATGCTCCCCTTGTCGCTCCTGATCCTTCTTCTCGGCGCACCACGGGCCGATGTGGTGCGCCGCATGACGCTGCCCCACCTCACCACGGCCTGTATCCGGGATTCGTGTCGCGGAACCGCCCGCCCCTCTCCCGACCGGCTGTTGCCCGACCATGCGCTGCCGATCGATTCCAAGGCGCGCGCCTTTGCCGATGACGGCACCTATTGCGCGGTGGTCGGCGACAAATACTGCCTGAGCACACCGCACACGCTGTTCCGCGCGTCGATCGGGCGATAAGGCTCCCGGTCCCCGATGCCCCGCCCGGCGTCAGGGGGGAGGGCCAAAGCCACTGGCGCGGGGCCAGGAAAACCGGCATGATCCCGCCCGAAAAACACTGATCTGCGCGGGTGAGCCATGTGGGTGACGATGCTGGCCGGGACGATGATGGCGGCGGCGCAGATTCCACCCGATCCCCTGCCCCTCGGGGCCCCACCACGCGAAGCCCCCGGCGGGCTCGCGCCGGCGCCTTCGGTCAACACGATCGTCGCCAACACCCGCCGCATGACCAGTGTCGAGATGCGCTGCATCTATAATCCCGACAGCACCGACATCACGGTGTGCGGACGGCGCAACGCCGATCGCTTCCGCGTCCCCTTTGCCAGCGAACCCGACCCCGGCGATCCGCGCCACGAAGCCGTGATGACCGAGCGCACCCGCCTGCTCGCGCGCAGCAATCCGATCAAGGACATGTCGCCCTTTCTGGTGGGCGGCGGCTTTGCCGGTGCAACCATGGAAACCAACCCGCGCGGCGGCGGTGGCCCGACGCTGCGCAAGCCCGCGCCATGATCGCGTTGTCGCTGATCCTGATCGGCCTGCAGGCCGCCGCCCCGACCGCGGTTCCCGCCGCCGCGCCGACGGGCACATCCTCCGGCGCCCCGCAGCGCTTTTCGATCCTGGTTCCCGATGCCTGCCCGCCTTCGACCGGGCGCGCGGAGGATGTGATCGTCTGCGGTCGCCGGCAGGGGGACGACCGGCTGGCCCTCCCCGATGACCGGCCGCGCGCCAGGCCGCTCGCCTCCAATCCCTATCTGACCGGCGCGGGCGCACTGGCCGCCACCGGATCGCCCTGCGCAGGCCTGCAAGGCGGGTGTCGCGGCCAGTTCGACCTGCTCACCCCCGCGCTGCTGATCGCGCGCGAGGCCGTGACGCAGGCGGGCGCGTTGCGGAACACGCTGCGCGACAAGCGGGACCGCGTCCCGATCGCATTGGACACGCCGCTGCCCGCCGGGCATCTGGAACCATAGTTTCGGGAGGGAACGGGGCCGGAAGCGCCGCAGTCCCCGGCGGTACCGCCCTATCCGCGCCCGGCCCGCCGCCCCGCGCGTGCCGGCGTGGGGGTCAACCAGTCGGCCAGCGTCATGCCCGTCGCCGCCATGGCCCGCAGCACCACCTGCCCCGCCGCGCGCGCATCGCTCAGCGCGTCATGGTGGCGATGCTCCAGTTCGAGAAATGCCGCCAGCGTGCCCAGCTTGTGATTGGCCAGTTCGGGCCAGGCGCGCCGCGCGATCGTCACGCTGTCCAGCCAGCGCGCGGCGATGGGGGGCAGCCCGTCGCGATCGCACGCGCGGCCCAGCGCGCCTTTGTCGAATCCCGAATGCGCCACCGTCACCCGCCCGCCCAGATGCGCCGCCAGCTCGGGGTGGAGCATGGTGAAGGTCGGCTTGCCCAGCACATGCTCAGCCGTGATGCCGTGAATGCCGATGTTGAACGGGCTGAACGCGTCGCACGGATCGACCAGCGTCTCATAGGCCAGCACTTCCACCCCGCCGGCATAGCCGACGATGCCGATCTGGCAGATGCTGCTGGTCCGCTGGCACGCGGTTTCCACGTCGATGACCACGAATTCGGGAGAGATCATCGCTCCCCTTTAAAAGCCCCGGACCATTTGAGCAATTAAAGTTCGTTTGACGGGCTCGACAGCGACCATTTCTATCCGCTACCCGCCAGCTTCCAACGAACGCTTGGGATACAGGAAGAAGTTATGGGCGACGCTTTGCGGGTGGCACTGGCCGGTCTCGGGACGGTGGGCGGGGGCGTCATTCGCCTGCTCGACACGAACCGCGATCTGATTACCCGGCGTGCGGGCCGCCCGATCGAGATCGTCGCCGTCTCCGCCCGCGACCGGACCAAGGATCGCGGCGTCGACCTGTCGCGCTTCGCATGGGTGGACGACACCGCCTCGCTGGCATCCTATCCCGATGCGGATGTGGTGGTCGAGCTGATCGGCGGGTCGGACGGTCCCGCGCTGACGCTGGCGCGCACAGCGCTGGATGCCGGGCGCGGCTTCGTGACCGCCAACAAGGCGATGCTGGCGCATCACGGACTGGAACTGGCGCAGAAGGCGGAGGCGGCGAACGCCGCGCTGAAGTTCGAGGCGGCGGTGGCGGGCGGCATCCCGGTCATCAAGGGGCTGCGCGAAGGCGCGGCGGCCAACGCGATTGCGCGGGTGTACGGCATCCTCAACGGCACCTGCAATTTCATCCTGTCCAAGATGGAGGCGGAGGGCCGCGACTTCGCCGAGGTACTCGCCGAGGCGCAGGCGCTCGGTTATGCGGAAGCGGACCCCAGCTTCGACATCGACGGGGTGGACGCCGCGCACAAGCTGTCGATCCTGGCCGCCATCGCCTTTGGCACCCAGCCCGCGTTCGGCGATGTCGCGATCGGCGGCGTGCGCCATGTGCTGGCCGCCGACATCGCACAGGCGGCGTCGCTCGGCTACCGCGTCCGGCTGGTCGGTGTGGCGGAGGAAGGGGCGGGCGGCCTGTTCCAGCGGGTGCATCCGCATCTCGTGCCGCTCGACCATCCGCTGGCGCACGTCACCGGATCGACCAATGCGGTGGTCGCGGAGGGGAATTTCGTCGGCCGCCTGCTGTTCCAGGGCGCGGGCGCGGGCGACGGGCCGACTGCCAGCGCGGTGGTCGCCGACCTGATCGATATCGCGCGTGGCGAATATGGCGCGTCCTTCGCCATGCCCGCGCATGAACTGATCCCGGCGGGCAAGGCCGATAGCGGCGAACGGCGGGGCCGCGCCTATCTGCGCTTCACGGTGCAGGACAAGGTCGGCGTGCTGGCCGAGATCGCCGCGGCGATGCGCGATGCGGGCGTGTCGATCGAAAGCCTGATCCAGCGCGGCGAGGCGGCGGATGGCGGCGTGATGATCGCGATCGTCACGCATGAAGGCCCCGAACGCGCGGTCGCGCAGGCGCTGGAGCGGTTGCGCGGCAGCCAGAGCCTGGTCGGCCAGCCGCTGCTGATGCACATTCTGGGATAGGCGATCCCGATCCGTCGCCCCGACGATCGGCCAGGGCGACGGGGGCGTCGCTTACTTCTTGATAAGCCCGATCTCGACCAGCCGCTCGTACAGATAGTCGTGCGCGGTGATCGGCGTCGGATAGCGGTTGGGGTTCTCCGCCGTGATCGTGCCCGGCAGCGTCTCGATCAGGAAATCGGGCGCGGGGTGCAGGAAGAAGGGCATCGAATAGCGCGAGAAGCCGCGCCGTTCGACCGGCGGGTTGACCACCCGGTGCGTGGTCGAGGGCAGGACATGGTTGGTCAGCCGTTGCAGCATGTCGCCGACATTGACCACCATCGCACCCTCGGGCGGGCGGATCGCCAGCCACTCGCCCGAATCGCGGTCGAGCAGTTCGAGACCCGCTTCCTCCGCACCCAGCAGCAGGGTGATGAGGTTGATGTCCTCATGCGCGCCCGCCCGTACCCCTTCGGCATCTGCCGGGATGGGGGGATAGTGGAGCAGGCGCAGCACCGAATTGCCGTCCTTCACCGCCGGGTCGAACCAGTGCGAATCCAGCTTCAGATGCCGTGCGATCGCGGACAGCAGCCGGTCGCCCGCCCGGTCGAACGCGCCGAACAAGGCGAGGAAGTCGTCGCGGAACCCCTCCGGCCGGGTGGGCCAGATATTGGCGGGCATCCGGTCGGCATAGGGATGGCCTTCGGGCAGTTCGCGGCCGACATGCCAGAATTCCTTGAGGTCGACGACCTTGGCATCCTTGGCGATCTCGGTCCTGAACGGAGTATAGCCGCGCGCACCGCCGCCGCCGGGGGTGTGATAGCCGCGCTTCTCCTCCTCGGGCAGATCGAACAGCGCGCTGGTCTGTCGCCACGCGCGATCGATCAGGTCGGTCGGCACGCCATGATCCGCGACGATCGCAAAGCCGAACCGCTCGAACGAGCCGCCCAGCGCGGCGGCAAAGCCCTCGGGATCGCGATCCTGATCGGTGAGGCTGAGGGTCGGAACCTCGGCGGAGCGGGTGTCGGTCATGGGTCGAATGTCCAGAAAATCGAATAGGCTATTGCCTATATAATGTCCCTTCGACGCAGAACAGACGGGCTCATCCGCCCAATGTGATCGTACCCGTCGATCCATCCCGCCCGGCGGGCCGCATGTCGATGCGGATCGGCTTTTCCTCCGCCGTGGTCCCGACCAGCACGCCATTCTGATCGGTCAGGGTGAAGTCGGCCTCCTCCATCTTCTGCCGGAACCAGTCGCGCACGACATCGGGAGCGGCCGGGCTGTCGAAGGTCATCACGAACTCCTTGCCGCGGTCATTGCCGACATCGACGTTGCGGATCTTCGAACCGGGATAGAGATGCACGCCGTTCAACTCGAAATTATCGGCCTCCAGCGACATCTTGGGCAGCTTGAACGCCCCCGAAAAACCCGGCAGCGCCAGCTTCACCTCGCCCGACCTGCCGTCGACCGCCGCGACCGTCTGGCCGTCCGAGCTGTTGATCGTGACGAAAGCTCCCTGCCCCGGCCGGTCGCACGCGGACAGGGCCAGCGCGGCCAGCAGCGGGACGGTCGAAGCGATGCGGATGCGCGCGTTCGTCATGACAGGCTCCATAGCGTAGGCGTTGGGCATCGATCACAGGGCTGGGGCGGAGTATCGACGGCGCAAGCTGTCGGCGGCGTGAATGGCCATGCCCTCTTTCCCGCCATCATACCCCACACGCCGCGTTTCCCGGTTCCGCTCGCCGCCGATCGGCTTTAAGGGACCATCATCATGTCCGAATCCCGTCCTGCCGCCACCGGCGCGTCCGTTGTGGCGGAGCCGCCCGGCGCACCCATCGGCTTTGTCGAATTCGTCCTTCTGATCGCGGCGCTGATGGCGTTGACCGCGCTGGGGATCGATTCGATGCTCCCGGCGCTGCCCGCGATCGGCGAGGAATTGCACGCCTCGTCCACCGCGCGGCCGTTCGTCGTCACCGCCTTCCTGATCGGGTTCGGCGTGGCGCAACTGGTCCATGGGCCGCTCGCCGATCGCTATGGGCGGCGACGGGTGCTGCTGGTCGCGCTGGTCGTCTATGTCCTGACCAACGGCGCGGCCGCGATGGCGGGCAGCTTCACGCTGCTGCTGGTCGCCCGAGTCTGTGCGGGCGCGGCGATCGCGGCGACGCGGGTGGCGACGGTGGCGCTGGTCCGCGACTGCTATCATGGCCGCGCCATGGCGCAGGTCATGTCGATCGCCTTCATGGTGTTCATGGTCGTGCCGGTCATGGCCCCGGCCTTTGGCGAACTGGTGCTGCTGTTCGGCAATTGGCGGCTGATCTTCTGGACCATCGCGGGGCTGGCCAGCCTGGTGCTGATCTGGTTCGCCATCCGTATGCCCGAGACGCTGAGGCCCGAGGCGCGGCTGCCCATCTCGGCCATGCGCATCATCCGTGGCTGGCGCGAGACGGTGAGCGACCGGCTGTCGCTGGGCTATACGCTGGCGGCGACGGCGCTGATGGCGGCGCTCTATGGCTATCTCAACTCGGTCCAGCCGATCATGGCGCAGACCTTTGGTCGCGAAAGGCTGCTGGCGCTGATCTTCGCGACCACCTCGATCATGATGGCGGCGGCCAACCTGCTCAATTCGCGAATCGTGATGCGGCTGGGCACGCGGCTGATCAGCCACAGCGCGGTGGCGACCCTGATCCTGGTCTCCGCCGTGCATCTGGCCATCGCCCAGTTCGGCGGCGAATCGCTGCTGGTCTTTGGCGTGTTGCAGGCGATCACCATGGCCTGTTTCGGCCTGGCCAACTCCAATTTCTCGTCGATGGCGATGGAGAATATGGGGCGGATCGCGGGGACCGCATCGAGCGTGCAGGGCTTTACCAGCGTCACCGTCGGCGCGCTGGTCGGCGCAGGGGTCGGCCAGGCCTTTGACGGGACGACCCGGCCGCTGACCCTGGGCTTCCTGCTCGCCGGGCTCGCCGCGTTCGCCATCGTCTTCGTGACCGAACGCGGCCGGATGTTCCACCCCGCCTGAGCCGATCCGGGAACCGGCCGGGCGGGCTCGCCGTTCCTTCTCCACACGCATGGACAGGAGGCAAGAATGGGCGGACATCAGGTTTCCGGTCACGGAACCGGCGACGATGGCTGGGACGAGGAAGGCTATGACGAGAGCCAGCGCGCCGAGATCCTGGAGGTCACGCGCGATGGCCCGAGCGACGGCGTTCTCCTCACCGATCTCGACCCCGATCTGGGCCCCGATTCGGGTGATGCCGATGTCGAGGACGAGGCCATCGACGATCTGGACATGGACGCCGAGGAGGTCGGCGAGAGCGACGCCTCGGTCGACATGGCGCAGGCCGATATCGACGAGGACGATCTGCAGGAGGATTTCGACGAGGACCGGCTGGCCGATGGCGAAATCGACGATGCCGACGACGCCGCGTTGCGGCCATGAACAGGCTGCCGGTCGCGCTGGCCGCCGGCGGTGTCGTGCTGATGGGATGTTCCGCCATGCCCGATCCGCGCGCCGGATTGCCGCCCATGATGTCGGGCAGCTTCGCCTGCGACAATGGCAGCCGCTTTCGCGTGCGGTTCGATAATCGCGACGACAGCGCGCTGCTGCTACTGGACGACGAGCTGACGATCCCCATGGCCGGGCAAAGCGCTGCGTCCGGCATTCATTATGCCGGCTTTGGCCATGACCTGCGCGGCAAGGGCAATACGGTGATGCTGACACGCCCGACCGGCGATTCGGTGCGCTGCACCATGGTCCGATAGCCCGGGCGCCCGGTTCACGGCCAAAAAATGGCCGAAAACCGGGCCTGCCGTAATCCGCCCGCAATTGGTTCATCTGGGTGACAGGAAGTGTTGCAACGCGGCAACATCTTCTGAAAAGCCGAGCAAATTTCGATGATCGGGTGCAACCCCAGCCGGTTTTGCCGGTTAAGCGGGCCTGGGCTGAACGGTGCAACCGTCGCCCCACATAGAATAAGAGAAGGGTATCTCACATGCGTAAGCTTTCCCTCGCGGCCGCGCTTGCGGCTGCGTTTGTCGCCGTCCCCGCCATGGCGCAGGACATGACTACCGACGCGGCGGCTCCGGCCCCCGAAACGCCCAAGGCGCCCGATGGCACCAAGGCGTTCGGCATCGAGCCCTATGTCGCGATCATGGGCGGCTGGGAACAGTTTGATCGCCAGTCGGTCGCCGGGATTCCCGCGCAGCCAAAGGGCTACAACCTGGACGGCGCGCTGATCGAGGGCATTGTCGGCGCCAACGTGCCGCTGGGTCCCGTGTTCGTCGGTGCCGAAGGTTCGGTCGCCAAGGGCGTGTCGGGTGACATCGACTGGCAATATGGCGCCTATGGCCGCGCGGGCTTCCGCGCCGGCGAGAGCGGCCTGTTCTACGGCAAGGTCGGCTATCGCTGGAACAATTTCCACAACTTCGCCCCGGGCGTCGTGGGCAACCTGAAGCGCGACTATCACGGCACCGTGTACGGCGTCGGCGCCGAGGTCGGCCCGAAGGATATCGGCCTGGGCGGCGTGACCGGCAATTCGGGCCTGCGCCTGCGCATGGAAGTCTCGACCTTTGACGACGCGCATTCGTTCCGCCCGATGGCGGGTGTCGTCGCACACTTCTGATCCCTCGCGGATCCAGTTGGCTTAAGGTACGGGGCCCGGCAGCAATGCCGGGCCCCGTTTCCTTTGCGGCCTCTCTCCCATATCCATCGACGATGGTCGGACGGATCAAGCGCAAGGCTGGACTGGCGGCGGCGAACGCCCGTGCCGCATCCCCGTCGCGTACCCTGTCGCCGCCGCGTTGCGCGCTGTGTGAGCGGCCGCTGGGGGTGAAGGTCGAATGGCACCACCCCATCCCCCGAAGCGAAGGCGGCCGGACGACGGTGCCAGTCCATCCCATCTGCCACCGCACCATCCATGCGACACTGAGCAATGCCGAACTGGCCCGTGACTATCCCGATATCGCAAGGCTGCGCACGTATCCCGACATGGCACGGTTCCTCCGCTGGATCGCGGGAAAGCCAGCCGATTTCCACGCCCCGACGCGGCGAGGGCGCTGATCCGCGCGATCGCAGGAAATCCTCGCGCGGGGGCCTGCCGCCGCTATGCTCGGGTCATGGCCCTTCGCATCACGAATCCCGACCAGCCGACCGACACCGATCGCGCCGCCATCACGGCGCCCCTACGCGATTATAACGAAGCCCATGACGGCAATCCGCGACTGAAGCCTGTGGCCCTGCTGCTCACCGATACGGACGGCGTGCAGCGCGGCGGGCTGTGGGGCCGATGCGTCTATGACTGGCTGTTCGTCGAGCTTCTCGCCGTGCCCGAGCCCCATCGCGGACAGGGCTATGGCCGTGCCCTGATGCACAGGGCCGAGGACATCGCGCGGGCGCATGGCTGTATCGGCCTGTGGCTCGACACCTATGAATTCCAGGCGCGCGGCTTTTACGAAAAGCTGGGCTTCACCCTGTTCGGGACGCTGGACGACCATCCGGTAGGGCGGAAGCGCTTCTTCCTGCAAAAGCGGATCGACCGGCCGGTTCCCGACGCGCGGCCCGACACGCCGACGGAGGATCCCCCCCCGCATAGCATGACAGGCTAGGCGAACGCGTCGCTCTCTGCCACATCAGCGCGCATGACCGATCACGCTTCGTCCCGACCCATTGCCGAACTCACCCTGCGCGGGATCGCGCTGGGCGGGATCATCACGCTGCTGTTCACCGCGGCGAACGTCTACCTCGGGCTGAAGGTCGGGCTGACCTTCGCCACCTCGATCCCGGCGGCGGTCATCTCGATGGCGATCCTGCGCTATCTGCCGAACAGTTCGGTTCTGGAGAACAACATCGTCCAGACGGTCGCCTCGGCCGCGGGGACGCTGGCGGCGATCATCTTCGTGCTGCCGGGGCTGGTCATGATCGGCTGGTGGCAGGGTTTTCCCTATCTGCTGACCGCCGGCATCACCGCGACGGGCGGCATATTGGGCGTCATGTTCTCGGTCCCGCTGCGCCGCGCGCTGGTGGTCGACACCGACCTTCCCTATCCCGAGGGCCGCGCCGCCGCCGAGGTGCTGAAGGTCGGTGCGGGCAGCCGGGAGGGTGAAGCGGAGAGCACGGTCGGGCTGCGGCTGATCGTCGTCAACGCGCTCGCCTCGGCCGGGTTCGCGATCCTGACCCAGACCAAGCTGGCGGCGGCCGAAGCCGCCCTGTTCTTCCGCACCGGCGCGGGCGCGACCGGCATCGCGGGCGGGCTGTCCTTCGCACTGATCGGGGTCGGGCATCTTGTCGGGCTGTCGGTCGGCATGGCGATGCTGGCGGGTATCGCGATCGGATGGTGGGTCGCGCTGCCCATCCTCACCGCCATGGCCCCCTCGGCCGGGCCCGTCGCCGAATGGGCGGGCAGCATCTTCGGCCGCGACGTGCGCTTCCTGGGCGCGGGCGTGATCGGCGTGGCGGCGATCTGGACGCTGCTCAAGATCATCGGCCCCGTGATCGGCGGCATCCGCTCGTCGTTCGCCGCCGCCTCGGCCAAGCGCGACGGCACGGTCCTGGCGGTGGGTGAGCGCGACTTGCCGATCGGGATCGTCGGGCTCGTGGCGCTGGTGACGCTGGTGCCGATCGCCGGGCTGCTCTGGTCGGTGATCGCGGGCGGGCCGCTGGCGGCGTCGGGCATCGCGCTGATCGGCGGCGCGCTGTTGTTCATCCTGCTCATCGGCCTCGTGATCGCCGCCGTCTGCGGCTATATGGCCGGGCTGATCGGCGCGTCGAACAGCCCGGTGTCGGGCATCGGCATTCTCTCGGTCCTGGCCGCCGCGCTGCTGCTCGTCGGCCTGTTCGGTCGCGGCACGCCGCCCGAGACGACTCAGGCGCTGGTCGCCTATGCCCTGATCGTCACCGGCATCGTGTTCGGCGTCGCGACCATCTCCAACGACAATCTCCAGGACCTGAAGACCGGCGAACTGGTCGGCGCGACGCCGTGGAAGCAACAGGTGGCGCTGATCATCGGCGTCGTCTTCGGCAGCCTGGTGATCCCGCCGGTGCTGGACCTGCTCAACGCCACGCTGGGGTTTGCGGGGACGCCGGGCGCGGGGCCCAATGCGCTGTCGGCCCCGCAGGCCGCGCTGATCTCCGCGCTCGCCAAGGGCGTGCTGGGCGGCGACCTCAACTGGACGATGATCGGGATCGGCGCGCTGGTCGGCGTCGGCGTGATCGTGGTCGACGAGGTGCTGGGCAAGCTCGGCTGGATGCGCCTGCCGCCGCTCGGCGTGGGGCTCGGCATCTACCTGCCGATGACCGCGACGCTGCCCGTCGTGCTGGGGGCGGTGATCGGCCACGGTTACGACCGCTGGGCGCGGCGCAGCGCCAATCCGGAGACGGCGGAGCGGCTGGGCGTGCTGGCCGCGACCGGCCTGATCGTAGGCGAAAGCCTGTGGGGCGTCGGCTTTGCCGGGATCGTCTATCTGACCAACTCGGACTCGCCGCTGGCGCTGGTCGGCGACGGCTTCGCCACCCCCGCGCTGGTCGGGGGGACGCTGGTGTTCCTGGGACTGGTGGCGGCGCTGTATCGCAACACGCGCCGCCAGGTCGTCACATTGCCGCCAGCAGTTCGCTGATCTTCACAAAGGCAAAGCCGATCGAGCTGTCCGCGATGCCGTAGGGCAGGAACAGCGAGTCGGCATGCCGGATCGCACCGCAGGAATAGACGACGTTGGGCACATAGCCCTCGCGATCCTGGTCCTTGGCGGCCAGGATCGGCTGCTTCGTCCGCCCCAGCACCTTGGACGGATCGGTCTTGTCCAGCAAAGCCGCGCCGATCGAATATTTGCGCATCGCGCCGACGCCGTGGGTCAGCAGCAGCCAGCCGTCGTCCACCTCGATGGGCGGGCCGCAATTGCCGATCTGCACCAGTTCCCACGGATAGACCGGGGTGAGGATCTTCTCGCCCTCGTCCCAATGGGTCAGCGACTCGGATTTCAGCAGGAACAGATTCTCGCCGTCCTGCCGCCCGATCATCATATATTGGCCGCCGACCTTGCGCGGGAACAGCGCCATCCCCTTGTTGCGCGCCGCCGATCCGGTCATCGGCACCAGGTCGAACGCGCGAAAATCGCGGGTGCGCATCAGTTCAGACTGGATGCCCGAGCCGTCATAGGCGGTATAGGTGCCGATCCATTCCAGCGCGCCGTCGTCATGCGTGAACTGGACCATCCGCATGTCCTCCAGCCCCTTGGACTGGGCCTTGGTGATCGGGAAGATGACCGTGCCCGACAGCGTCGAATCGCGATGGCGATGCACCGTCACCGGGCCACCCGGCACATCGTCGTCCCCCCAGCCATGCACGTCGGTCGCCGTCGCGAAGGGCGGCTCGGACGCGAGGCGAAGCTGGTTCTGGTCGTTGATGATGCCTTCGCGGAAGGCGACCGAAGAGATATGCCCCTCCCCCACCGCGCGCATCGACATCAGGATGCGCTGCGAGCCAGGCTGGATGCCGGTCTGGTCGAAATGCGGCACCGCCGACGGGTTCATCAGCGCGGCGGCGGCATAGCTGTACTCGTGACAGAAATAGGCGCCGATCAGTTGGCGCTTCTCATCGCCGATCTGCGACCCGTCGAGCTTGAGCAGATCCTCGATCTGGTCATAGCGGGTCATGAACCCACATTCTCCAAGTAAGTCGCTGATTTCGCTGTCGTAATCGTGATATTTCGCATATAAATCATGGCGTTGACGGCTGCGAGGGGCGCGTTTCATGGATCACCTGGAGGGTGCGGGCTTGGCGCGG